>JAEUVI010000251.1 GCA_016787105.1 Chitinophagaceae bacterium
TTCATTGATAAAAATGAGCCCTTCTTTAGCGAGATTGGTCAGTTGGCTGGTATTTCTGAAACTGATTGGAGCTGGAGTGTGTTGATGGCAGATTTTGATAATGATGGGTGGAAAGACGTACACATTACAAACGGTATCGCAAAAGATCTAACCAATAACGATTTTTTATTTTTCAGAAGTAACCAAAATCCTGATGAGCTGGCACCGGGAAACCCCACAGCAATCTATAACCGTGATCGAAGTAATGTAGGTCAGTTGAGAAAACAGCTTGATGCTTATGGAACCATCAGAATACATAATTACTTATACCAAAATAATCATAATCTTAGCTTTAAAGATATAACAGAACAGGCTGGATTGAGCGAGCCATCTGTTTCACATGGAGCTGCCTATGGTGATCTTGATAATGACGGCGATCTGGATATTGTTATTAACAATATGAATCAATCGGCTTTTGTATGGAGAAATGACACGAGGAAATTAATAACGGATAGTACCAGTAATTTCCTTTCTGTGAAATTGGTTGGAGATACACTTAATCAGGCAGGTATTGGGACAAAGGCAATCCTGTACACAAAAGATTCAGTTCAATTTTTAGAACAATATCCTGTGCGTGGATACTTGTCAACGATGGATAATAGGCTTCATTTTGGAATTGGTAATAAAAAAGTAATTGATTCATTGAAAATAATATGGCCTGGCGGCTTGCAGAAGGTGATTAAACATATTAATGCCAACCAGTTTATTGACATAAAGTACAATGACTCACGTGAAAATTACAGGCTGGATTCTGTTGCTGTTTCAAGTCTTTTTAAGGACGCAGCAACAGAGTATGGAATTTACTTTCGACATGATGAAGTGTCATTTTTTGATTTTGGCAATCAATGGTTGCTCCCGCAAAAATATTCTCAACTTGGTCCTGCATTGGCAACAGGAGATATAAATGGCGACGGGCTTATGGATTTTTTCATTGGAGGAGGATCGTACCAATCAGGGAAGATTTTTACACAAAAAAAGGACGGAAGCTTTTTGTCTGCTGAGCTTATACCAAAGGCTAAAACCAGCGAAGATTTGGCTGCTGTTTTCTTTGATGCCGATGGAGATAAAGATGTTGATCTTTTAATTTCAGAAGGTAGTACAGAGTTTGGAAACAGCCATACATTAAATGTGGTTCGCCTGTATTTAAATGATGGTAAAGGAAATTTTTCACTTGATCAATCAGCTATTCCGGACTCGGTATCTACTATATCACAGGCAATAGCAACAGGCGACTATGATGGTGATGGCGATGAAGATATTTTTATAGGGGGAAGAGTGCTTGCTAATCAATACCCCCTGTCGCCGCGCAGTTATATTTTGAAAAACGAGAAGGGAAAATTTTCGGATGTAACAAATGACGTTTGTCCATCTTTACTTAAGCCGGGCTTAGTAACTTCTGCTTTATGGGTTGATTTTGATAGCGACTCTGAAAAAGACCTGGTAATTTGTGGCGAATGGATGCCAATCCGTTTTTTTAAAAACAGAAAAGGAACATTGGTGGAGGTTACGGATAAAACCGGAATCGGAAATTTGAATGGTTTTTGGCGTTCTCTTTATGCTTCCGATATTGATAAGGACGGAGATGTTGATTTTATTGCAGGAAATGCCGGTAACAACAATAAGTTTCATGCATCATCGGAAAGGCCGATAATGCTTTATGCAAAAGATATAGATAAGAACGAGGCAATAGATCTGATTCCCGCATATTATATACTTAATGATGATGGGAAATACCAGTTATATCCCGCTGTAGACAGAACTGAAATGGCACAGCAACTTCCTACAATCAAGAAAAGATACTTGCTGAATAAAGATTTTGCAAATGTGACAATTGAGCAAATGTTAACCGAGATTGATCAGAAGGATATGATTAAATTGAGATGTGATACCACAGCATCTCTATGGATTGAAAATATTGGCAGTGGAAGATTTAAGCTACATTCTTTACCTGTAGAGGCACAATTTGCACCTGTAAATACAATTCTGGCCAACGATTTTGACGGAGATTCTATTACTGATTTAATAATTGCCGGAAACGAATACCAGGTGGAAGTTGGGTCAGGCAGGTATGACGCCTCTTATGGGCTATTTTTAAAAGGGACTTTGGATAAAAAATTTTTAGCAATGCCTGTATTGCAAAGCGGGTTGGTTATCGATGGGGATGTAAAACAGTTAGCATTACTTACTGCTGCGAATAAAGAGAAATTAATTCTCGCGGCGGTTAATTTTGATCTGCTTCGCTGTTTCAAGGTTATACCAGCTACAACAAAATAATTTTCGGCAATGCAGTTTTTGATAAAGAATTGAATAAACAGCTCCTGCTGCCATATCTCCAAATCATATTTTGCCTTTTGCGTTTGTAGCAAAAGAGTATATATTATTGCGATTGAAAACTTCGGCCTTAAAGTTTTTATACAAATACAGATCGCCGTGTTAAGATCGTGTCAATACAATCTCTTGTCTGTTCCAGTTCAGATCAAGAAAAAGATTTTAAACTGCAACTGTGTTTTTGGTAAATTGAGAACAAATAATGAATTATGCCTAAAGTAGTGATAGTAACCGGTGCGTCCGGTAATATGGGACGGGAAGTAGTAAAAAAATTCCTGGCAGAAGGATACAAGGTTATCGGAACAGTTATTCCAAATGATCCTGTGAAGATTGACATCGCCGATTCAAATTTTGAAGCTGTGGTTATAAACCTGGGTGATGAGGAAAATACAAAGCAATTCATCGGTTCAGTTGTTGAAAAATATGGAACTATTGACGCTGCTGTATTAACAGTGGGTGGCTTTGCTATGGGTTCTATTGCGGAAACGACTACAGCAGATATTATGCAGCAATACAAGTTAAACTTTGAAACAGCTTATAATACAGTACGCCCAGTTTTTACACAAATGATAAAGCAGAATAGAGGACGGATATTCCTGATTGGTTCACGGCCCGGCTTAAGTATGAAGAATGGTAAAGGAATGGTAGCTTATAGCCTGGCAAAGTCATTAATCTTTCGGTTAGTTGAATTGATGAACGATGAAGCGAAGGGTAAGAATGTTGTAACAAGTGTAGTAGTACCAAGTACCATTGATACGCCACAAAACAGAAAATCAATGCCGGATGTTAACCCTGCAAATTGGGTGAAAGCGGAACAAATAGCTGATATAATTTATTTTTATTGTTCTGAAAAGGCAGAGGTATTGCGGGAGCCTGTTATAAAAGTGTATAGCAATGCCTGAATCTTACGCAGTATTTTGCAATAGTAATATCATATCATGATTGTCCTTTTCATCATACCAGAATGAACCCATGTGTTGAAAACCGTGTTTTTCATAAAAATGAACGGCACGGGTATTGGTGGCCTGCACGCCACCCCATAGCACAATAGTTTTGTAGCCTTTATTTTTTGCTTCATTCAATAAGACATTAAACATTTTTGTGCCGATTCCACTGTTTTGAAAATCATCGGCGACAGAAGGAGCGAAAGTTATTGTTGTATTTTCATCAAAAAAGATATTCCTGGATCCATAGCGGTTGCGATCCGCTTCTAATAAGCCGGGCTGTAAAAGCATATAGGCTATAATCCGATCTCCGGATTCTGCAACATATCTTTTCGTAATTGCCTGAGGATTTAAGCAAATTGCAGCAATTGTTTCCCTATCAAACAAATGTGGCCCAAAGCGGGAACAGCTTTCTGCGGATAACGAGTTAAGGTATTCAAACAACTTTGCTGAAT
>JAEUVI010000255.1 GCA_016787105.1 Chitinophagaceae bacterium
GGAATAGAAGGATAACCATGTTCAACACTGCCACCATCACCAATGCCTACATATAAAAGGCCATAATCATCATCGCCGGGCTTTGCATGAGGGTTAAAAGTTATTTCCTGCATACCATGAATTCCGGTTACCATATTCACCCTGAACAATTCACGGCTTGTTCCTGAAAATGTTTCTGCCGCCGGATTAACGGTTTTCCATTCAGTCAATACCCATTGTACTGTTGCCTCTATCGAATCGGGATAATGAAAATCAGCTTTGCCTGAACCCGGCGCCTCCGTATGGGCAGTATAGAGAAGGCCATTTTTTGCAAAGTCAGGATGAAAAGCAAAACTGCCAAATCCTGTGGCAAGCCCGGGTTCATTGATGAATTTTGGTTTCAGTTTGGCTATATCAAAATAAACAATTGGCTTATTATTTTTATCCAGGCTATATAGTTTGCCACGAAGATCAAGAACAAATAGTTTGCCTGTAGTTGGCTGAAAATCTAATTTAGTGATTCTCGTCAGCGGCAATTGTCCATTGTTGCTGGTAGCAGGGAATTGTGTAATCAATTTCAACCCTATGACAAGGTTTGAAAGTTTAATTGAATCAGGAATGGGATTGGTTATTTCCTTGCCATTATTCTTTACCAATCTTTGAGAAGTATCTTTATGCGTCTGCAAAAAGGAAATGATGGCATTGATTTCATCATCTTTTAAAGAGGCAAATGAGGGCATCACCCCTTTGAATTTTTTTGATAACTCCACCCCATGTGCATCTCCTGATGAAATAATTTGTTGAGGATTCTTTATGAAGCGCAGCAACCAGTCAGCAGAAAGTTTTGTGGTTACGCCTGTTAATTGGGGGCCGATGCCATCCCACCTGAAGTTGTGACAACCGCTGCAATTGTTACTAAACAAAACACCACCAGCCGCAATAACCGAGGGGTCTTTAGAAATGGAACTGTTATCCACGGTGGTTTCACCATTTGAATTGCACGCGTATAAAAAATACAACAGTGGTAATAACGCAGTTGCAATGATGTGGCTTCTTTTTTTCATTATGAGTTGATATACGATTTTTTTATTTTTAATTTTCACAAACGGGGAATTGTCATGCCACCATCCAACATGATTACCTGCCCCGTTGAGTACATAAAATTTCCATTAGCAAGGGCAGCTACAGCTTTTCCTACGTCATCCGGTTCGCCCCATCTTTGTTGCACGCATAAACCTTCTTCAATCATCTTATCATATTTTTCTTTTACACCCGCGGTCATATCAGTGTGAATCACGCCAGGCCTTACTTCAAAAACAGGGATATTAAACTCACCCAGGCGCACAGCGAAAAGTTGCGTTGCCATTGCAATGCCTGCTTTCGAAATACAATATTCACCACGATTAATAGATGCAACTGTTGCTGAAATGGAGGAAATATTGATGATGCACCCGGTAAATCCCTTATTATTTTTCTTTTGCTCAATCATCAAGTTAGCTACAGATTGTGTAAGAAAATAGGGGCCTTTTAAATTGGTGGAAATAACTTCATCAAAACTTTCTTCCGTTGCTTCAAGAATATCTTTACGCTCTTTTGGCGCTATACCTGCATTATTTACCAGCACATTCAGTTTTCCATAGTGTTCTTTTACCAGCTGAATAATGTTTTCTCTATCTTTTGCTGAAGAAATATTTCCGCGGCAATAGATTACTTCATTACCGAAACTTTTCAATTTTTTTATTGTCTCCCCTACATCAGTTGCAGAACGAGTGCCATTGATTGCAATATCAAAACCATTTTTTGCAAGTTGTGTAGCGATACCAAAACCAATGCCCCTGCTGCCGCCTGTTATCAATGCAACTTTATTTTTCAAGCTCATAATTCTTTTTTTATTTCTTTAAGTTGCGCAGCTTGCGGAAGATTTTTATATAATGAATCGAGCGGATAACAACCCGATATCATTCCGTTTCTTGGAGCTGTGGTACAATCGGAAAAAGTGCGACAGATTTGTTTTCGCTCCAGTTGTCTGCCGTTTAAAATATCATCGGCCATCGTTGGATAAGAAAGTACCATTCTTCCCATTCCAATAAAATCGGCCATATTATTTCTTAATACATATTGTCCGACATGGGGTAACCATTCCTGGAGATATGAATACCCTGAAGCAACTATCATTAAAGATGGAAATTCTTTTTTCAATGTTGCGGTAACTTGTATCAACCGGGCAACACCTGCCAATGGCTCCTCAGGAGGCAGGTATCCATCAGATGGAGGAAATAATGCGGGCCGCATCAGGTGAGGGTTGTAATAAGGACTGCCTGCGGATATACATATCAATTGAATACCCATGCTTTCAGCCAAAGCCAAAAAAGCTTTCGTCTCTGTTAAATCAATTGTTAGTCCATTGTTTGTGCTGCCAAATGCGTTTTCATATTTATTATTACCATTAAAATCGGGAGTACCTACATCATCAATCCCTTTTTTAAATGGAACGAAATCAAAACTGCTTAACCGTACACCAATTTCCAATCCCGGTACATTTTTCCTAATTCCTTCAACTATACTTCTAAAAAACCTTGTGCGGTTTTCGAAGCTGCCACCGTATTTTCCTTCACGGTTAAAAGCACTTAAAAATTCATGGCCCAAATACCCATGACAATGTTTGATATCCACAAAATCAAATCCGGCTTTTTGTGCCAATGCTGCTGCCTTGATATATTTTTCAATTAATTCATCAATATCATCATCGGTCAATAGTGGATAAGATTCACCCAAGCCAAATTTTTTATTTAATACCGGATGCTGATATAATATTTTTGATTCAAATTTTTTGCTATCGGTGGGCTTACAAAACCTGCCGGAATGCGTTAATTGCAGGCCAACCAATAAATCATTTGTTTGTCCAAATTTTTCAACGTGTTTATCAACAATCATTTGATGGAGGTCCGCAAAATCTGTGAAGTTGGCATCATTAATCATCAGTTGACGGGGGTTTGCTCTTCCTTCGGGAGAAACTGCTACTGCTTCACAGCCCCATAAAAGTTTTGCGCCGCTAATGGCAAAATGTTCCCATCTTCTTTTAATAAAATCTGTTGGTTTTCCATCGGCAGTACCGTCCCAGCCTTCCATTGGCAAAATGCAAAGCCGGTTTCCAATTACTCTTCCTGATTTAAGTTTTACTGATTGATTAAATGGCGAAGACTGCGGAGTCATTAATTCATCATCAAAGCCCAACGCTACGTTTTGTCCGGCCAAATAATTTTTTAAGTCTTCAGCAGTTTTCAGTTGTGCGACTCTCGAATATCTTGGTTTTTCTGCCATACATTATATATTGAAAAAAGTATAGTATGTTTCATTATTAATGATTCTTTGAAGATAAAGTGCCGCTTCACGAATATGATAATCCCCCCACATACTCGATTCTCCATTAGGAATTTTACTTCCTTCCGGAGTATAATCCCAGCCATTGGGACGATGATAAATAGAATGAAGTAGCAATCCCTGGTGTTTTGAATCTGTACTTAGATAGGGCTCATCTAAAAGAGTATTCAACACAACAAGGCCTGCCTGCCAATAGCGGTCGCCATCTTTGGTTTCTCCTTTTTGCTGAAGATAATTTCCTAATCTTAATAATCCCTGGGCTGCAATGGCTGCAGCCGAACTATCCACCGGTTCAAAATCATTATAAGGATCGGCGGGCTTATTCAAATAATCACCTAATTTGTCAAGATGGGGTGCACCAGTATCCCAATAAGGAACACCATCGGCCGGCGTATTGTTAATATAAAAATCGCAGGTCGCCTTGGCTCCTTTTAGTAAAAATTCAATGATGTTATTCTTCCCCGAAAAGGCTTTCAGTTCTTCTTCATTTGCTTTATCAAACCATTCCAATTGTTCAGCAAATCCGCAGATTGCCCATGCAAGGCCTCTTGTCCATGTAGTGAACCCTGAATATCCCTGTTGAGAGTTTGGGCAACGGTAATTACCATCCTTTGTATTGAATATACTTTCATGTGCTGTACGTCCCCAAACATCATATATGTCTCTTCCCTCATTATAAAAGACAGCATACTTAGCCGTAGCCTTTAGGTGTTCAATGGCACGTTCAAGTAAACTAACTTTTACATCGCCTTCCGCCTGCAAAACATGCTTAAGGCTATGCGAAAGAATTAATGTACGAACTGAGCGAATTGTATCAACAAAGAGCGAGTGGGGGCCGTTGAAGGAGTGAATAAAGCCACCTTCATTTATTACAGTCCACCGGCTGGCCTGTATGGCTC
>JAEUVI010000296.1 GCA_016787105.1 Chitinophagaceae bacterium
CCAACGCTTCTTTACTGGTGGATGGTTGTGATCTTTGCAAATATGCCAAAGCGATTTGATCCAATCCCTGTTGCTTTACATAATTAACCATGCCTTGTAGTTCGGGTACGGAATCTCCACGCAAAGCATGATAAAACATGATCCGACGTGGCCAGAGCGGATTGGTAAAATCGGAACCCATACCACCAAGCGCTGCTTTCTTTACCCGTTTATCCAATACCAATAAGCGTGCAGTTATAATGGAGCCACGGGAATAGCCAATGGCATTGTACGATTTTAATTTCAGTTTATCAGCCAGCAGCATAATATCTTTTGCTTCTGCATCATTATCATATGCTGTTGAGTCGTGCGGCTTGTCAGATTTTCCATTGCCACGCTGATCAGGAATGATTACTTTATAACCGGCATTTATTAAATCAGTATACAAAGCCGTTTTCTTCCATGATTGACCATCTACTATAAAACCATGAACAAGTAAGACCGCTTCTCCCTTTCCTTTAACTTCATAATAGATTTTGGTTCCGTCAAATGATGTGAACACAGATCCTGAATCTGTTTGTGTTTTTGCGTTCTGGCAAAAAACAATACACACAATACTGGCCAGTAACGGCTTTAAAAACCTGTAGAACATTCTCTTTACTTTTTCCCGATAGCTTCGGGTTTGACTTTTTATTTTTTACTCGCCTCCTGATTTTTCCCCCACAAACCAATGTTCCTTGTTTTTAAAAAGCACATTGAATGTAGTCAGCGAACCATAGCAGCGGGTAATGTATTGCTGAATATTTACCTTATCCTCATCGCTCAGTTTCTTATTGCTATTGATGTTTTGCTCCAATACACGAAGCCGATCACGAAGCATTACGATTTTGTGGAAGAAATCATCAATCGGAATTTCTTTTGGTTTTAGTGATTTATCTGCCGACTGGATAAGCAATGTACCACCAACCCAACGGTCGCCCAGGGGAACTTTTTCCTCCATACCACCCCAGAGGCGCAATATTTTCAATAATGATTTTTCTACGTCGCTATGCGTTTCTATTTCCGCGGTTACATTTTCAGGAATTATCTCATCCAGCTTTTCATCTGTTTTGTCTATCTCTTTTATACCATGATTAATGAATGAAATAAGATAAGTAGCATACCGTATTCCTACAATTACACCGGGGCCAAAATTAGTATGTTGTAATCTTGTACCGATTCCAAGGGTTGTTTGTTCCATTTTATATTGATTTTCTTTTAAGGGTGCCGAAATCACGAAAATAATATGTGTTTTTCTTTATCAAAACATCGAATTTGCAAAAGCAGTAAAGTACAGCACTTTAAATTTAAAAAAGTATTATAACATTTGTAACTTAATAGACCAGAACAAAACTGCAAAATGAGAAAAGGAATGGCATGGGAAAAGCGGGTGGATAGCTCCTCAGAACTTTGGAGAAACTTTTGCAATGGCGATAAAGAGGCATTTGCGGATTTGTATCAAATCTATGCCCGGCCATTATTTAGCTATGGATACCGTATTTCAGATAACGAAAACCAGGTGAAAGATGCTATCCAGGATTTATTTGTGGAGCTTTGGAAATCAAGAGAAAACCTGGACCAGGCTGTCAATGTGAAATCATATCTTTTTAAGTCACTTCGCTACAAACTTATCAGGCAGGGAAAATTCAGCACTGTATATACCTCCGAAGAATTAATGGATCAGTTCATGAATAATGAACAATCCGTAGAATCGGTTATTTCAGAAAAAGAGGCGCATAGGGAGCGGACAGCACAGGTGAGATTGGCTCTAGAAACGCTATCCGCCCGCCAGCAGGAAGCTATCTCTTTAAAGTTTTATCACGGTTTTACAAACGAAGAAATTGCAAGTATTATGGCTGTCAATTACCAGTCAGCTACAAATATTCTTCACCGGGCCCTTCTTTCACTTCGTAAGCATTTTACCTGCGCTGCTACTACTTCTTTCCTGGGCTTTTTCTGTTTTCTTGACTTTTTTTAAAAAATACTTTTTAAAAGTGAGTATAAGGCGGCGGAATGCTACACGTCTGTGTATAAACCATTCTTAACTGCATGATCGGCGCTGATAATAACGAACTTGAGCAACTAATCCAGAACGATAAATTTATTCGTTGGGTAATTGCACCAGACGCATCAAGTGACCAGTATTGGCATAGCTGGCAAAATGAATATTACAGCAGGAAAGAATTAGTAGAAGAAGCAAAACAAATTGTTCTATCAATTTATCGCAGCGAAGCAGCTAACACTGTCAATCCTACTGACGACATAATAAGACAGAGCTGGCAAAAAATAAATAATCAAACCCAGAATCCGGAAGTCTCGAAACCAGTCCGCACTTTTCGCTGGTACAAATATGCAGCTGCGGCTGCTGTTATCATAGCTGTAGCTATTACCTGGGTAAAGCTGGGCAGTGCCATAGCACCTGTAAATCAAACAGTGCCTGAACCCCAAACTGTTCAAACCAAATCAGAGATCGTTATTTCCAATAGTGAATCCCGGGATAAAATTATCAACCTGCCCGATGGTAGTCGTATCATCCTGGCAAAATCCAGCGCAATAACTTATAACCGGCTTTTTAATAATGATACAAGGGAAATATTTCTTAGCGGGGAAGCTTTTTTTGAAGTAGCGAAAGATGCAACCCGCCCTTTTTATGTGTATTCCGGCAATGTGGTGACAAAAGTTTTGGGTACCAGCTTCCGCATTGTAAGTGATAGTAAAACAGATAAGGTAACCGTTGCTGTTAAGACCGGAAAAGTAACGGTTTTCCGCAAAAACAAAGAGCAGGAAGATAAAGACAAATACATTTTAAAACCTAGCGAGCAGCTTGTTTTTGAAAATGTAAAAACCAATCCGCTTAAGCAAATTGTTGCGAATAAAGCCCTCATCGAAAATAACCTGCCAGCTGTTACGCAGTTTGATTTTGAATCAGCATCGCTGCCCTCAATACTGGAAGCGCTTTCAAAACATTATTCCGTTGAAATAGTAAACAGCAACAGCAGGCCGGAGCCTTGCCTGGTAACAGCATCATTGTCCGATGGCTCACTGTATGATAAACTTAATTTTTTACACAAAGTGACAGGCATTGAATATTATGTAAAGAACCAGGTGATTTATGTTGACAGCAAAGAATGTAAATAAAACAAAATTGATCTACTTATTTAAAACAAATGCTTATGAACAGTGCAGACAATTATTCAGCAAAATCAATTACTAAGTAAAACAAAACAATTTTCAGGCATAAAGATGCCCAAACAATCAGGCCATGCTATTAATAAAAGAAAAAACTCCCGGCTTATGAGCAACAATCCAAAACTAAAAAAGCTGCTCTTTTTAATAAAAAGAGTAACAGCACTGTCTTTTGTTTTTACATTATTACTATGCAATAATGTATTGGCAGAAGATACAGGCACTGCGGAATTACTGGACAAGCGAATCAGTATTTCTGTAACCAATCAGCAATTCAAAAACATCCTTAACAAAATTGAGAAAGCGACGGATGTAAAATTCGCTTACACAAACAGCATTATCGCCTCCAATGAAAAGCTATCGGTTACTGCCGATAACGAGCGGCTTGGTGATGTATTAAATAAAATGCTGGAACCATTATCTATCACTTACGAAGTAGTAGGCAGACAGATAGTTTTGCAAAGAAAAAATGCTGCAGCCAGCCAGCTTACCATGTTGAATACGATTGATAAATTCCGCAGAATTACAGGAATAGTGCGTTCAGCAAATGATAACAGTTTTATGGCAGGCGTCAGTATTACCATAAAAGGAACCAACCGCGGTACGACTACCAATATTGACGGCGCTTTTGAGATTGAAGCCAATGATGGTGACGTACTTGTTATTTCTGCAGTCGGCTATGCCAACCAGGAAATTCCTGTAACAGCCTCTTCCAGTTTCAATATCATCCTCAAAGAATCGAATAAAGATCTCGGCGAAGTGGTGATAACTGCCCTCGGTGTATCTAAACAAAAAAGACAACTGGGTTACTCTGTTACTGAGGTAAAAGGTTCAGAGTTGGCAAAGACTAATGAAGTAAACCCCATCAATTCATTGCAAGGTCGTGTAGCAGGTGTACAGATTGACCAGGGCGCAGGCGGATTGTTTGGCAGTACCAAGATTGTTATACGTGGTAACTCCACACTCGGAAGAAACAATCAACCCATCTTTGTAATTGATGGTGTAATTATGGACAATGATATCTTCAGTGGTACGGGTCGCGATTTCGGTAACGATCTCAAAAACCTTAACATGGATGATTTTGAATCGGTATCCATATTAAAAGGTTCTGCTGCTGCTGCGTTATATGGTACACGTGCGATTAACGGAGTTGTTCTAATCACAACTAAAAAAGGAGCACAAAGAAAAGGTATAGGCGTTACCGTAAACCAAACAGTAAATCTGCAACAACCTTATGCTGGTCCTGATTTTCAAAACGAATTTGGTGGTGGTACAGTAGGTGCGTTTTTTACTGATAACCGTGATCCGAATTATAAAGCTGACGAAGCCTGGACAACAAAAGTATTCCCAACAGACCCGGTGAGTGGACTGCCTTATATCGACAAGCAAATTTACCGTGAATTGGAAAACTGGGGACCAAGAATGCTGGGCCAGGATGTTATTAATTATGATGGCACACCGACAAAGTATTTACCACAGCCCAATAATTTCTTGGATGCTTTCAAAAATGGATGGGGCTCGAATACAAATGTTGCGATTGACGGTGGAACGGATAAATCGACTTTCCGTCTTTCGTACAACCATAATGACGCGAAAGGTATAGTTTATAATAACAACCTGAAGAAAGATGCATTTGACCTGCGTGTAACTCATAAGTTCAATAAAGTGATTAGCCTCGACGCAGGGGTTGCTTATACGACATTCGATGGTAAGAACCCTCCACGCTTGGGTGGCCTCGATGCCTTCGCTTCTTACAATTTTGGTAAAGCATTCTCATGGGTATTGCCAAGAAACTACGATACCAAGTACTGGATGCAACCGGAGCACTACACCAGTATATTTGGTGGTGTACCTGATCTGAATGATCCGAACGAACCGAATAAAGCAACAGAGTCACGTTTCTGGTTTAATTTATTTGAAAATAACTACCTGCAACGCGAGCAACTGCTCCGCGGTCGTGTTACACTCACAGCCGATCTTGCGAAATGGGTGAAAGTCGTACTGGAAGGAAACTTCAACAACATTTATAAAAAATCAGAAAACCAGGAGCTGGGACAAAGTAAAAACTTTGCAGGCGGTTTATATGGTTTAGGCTTTGATACAAAAGAAAGCAAGTTCATGAAAGCAATGGTGATGATGAATAAAGACATCACGAAGGATTTAAGCATCAATGGCTATGTGGGTGCAGAATTACAAAGGCTTCGTAATAACTATGAGTACAGCGAAACAAGAGGCGGATTAAATTATCCAGGCAATTATTTTATCGCGAATTCAGTTAATCAGCCTTATACAGAAGGTGGTGTGCGGAGCAGGAAGAATTTTAATTCTTTATATGCAAGCGCTGACATCGGGTATAAAAATATGCTGTTTCTGCAAGCTACATGGAGAGGTGACTGGTCATCTGCACTAACGTATGCCAATGGAACAGGAAATAATTTTTACAATTATCCTGCGGCAAGCTTATCATGGGTATTTACCGAAACATTTAAATCACTTCCTTCATGGGTTAGTTACGGTAAGCTAAGAGGCAATCTTGCTGCGTTGGGTAGCGATACCGATCCATTTACAATTAACTCAGGCTTTTTATTCAGTGGATACAGCAATGCAAACGGAAACCAGGTTTCTACTTCAACGTATAACACAATCAATGGTCAGTTCAGCGTATTGCAACCTAATATAAAACCTGCGAGAAAAATTTCGAAAGAAATTGGTTTGGAAATGCGATTCCTGAAAAGTCGTCTTGGCTTTGATTTGAGTTTCTATCAGGATAATACAAAAAATCAAATTCTTGACTTGAAAACACCGGTTGATGCAGGTGTACAATCTATCTTAATTAATGCTGGTGATATCCAGAATAAAGGAATCGAACTGTCAATCGACGCAACACCGGTTCGTAATAAAAACTTTACCTGGAATACAGCCTTCAATTATTCTTTCAACAGGAACAAAATAGTAAAACTCTATCCAGGTATTACAGAATACAATCTTGGAGCAGATATTGGTGAAATAAGTACATGGGCTGTAGAGGGTAAATCATATGGTACACTGCGTACATTGATACATTCCACAGCTTACCAGGCAAAAGATGCCAATGGAAATCCGAAAGAAGATCCAAACAATGGATTGCCTATTCTTACATGGCGCTCTGATGCACGTGCCGCATTTCCTGCACGCAGCAATGTATGGCAGGATGTGGGAGATATTAACCCGAAATTCCGTGGCGGTTGGGACAATACATTTACATATAAAGGTGTATCATTAAACGTACTGGTTGATGCAAGAATTGGCGGAGACTTTGTATTGATCGATTATCGCTTCGGTACACACACAGGGGTATTTCCTAACTCAATTTTTGGTCGTGATGCACAAAGCGGTGGTATTACCTGGACAAGCGCTTACGACGGTAAAACTTATGATGATGGCCGTATCGTACAAGGTGTATTCGCACCCGGACAAAAGATAACACAGGCAAATGGTACCAGTGTGGACGTAGGCGGCATGAGTTTCCAGCAGGCATATGATGCAGGATATGTAGAGCCAACGCATACTCCACAATTCTTCTATCGCTATGGTTCTTCTTCTACAGGCGTAGCGGATTACTGGATTGTAAAAAATTCATGGGTATCGTTAAGGCAGGTAGCATTGAGTTACAGCTTTCCTAAAAAATTATATGAAAGAATTAAACTGAATGGTTTGTCAGCTTCTGTAATCGGAAGAGACTTATTGTATCTCTATTCGTCATTGCCTTACAATTTCAACCCGGCATCGAATAGCAGTAACAATACAGCTTTTTCCGGCGAAAATGGATTTTTACCGATGACAAGGAATATCACCTTTTCATTGAGACTTTCATTTTAAACAACATCATTCATTAATTAATTGTCAAGACCATGTTAAGTACAATAAAGAAATATGCAATCGGTGCGGGAGTGATGCTTGTAATATCTGCCGCAACGTCGTGTAAGAAAAATTTCGCGGAGGTAAATACGAACCCGACAATCGTTACCAAACCGGATTTGAAATTCTTACTGACTTATTCCGAAGACAGGACCGAGTTTTATCAATACAATGAGTGGATTTGGGAAAGCATGGAACATTTGTTCCGCTATACCCAGCACATCACCAGCGATCCTTATGAAATAACAAGCAATGTAAACGGACGCTACGGAGCTTTCTATTTGCAGGTAGCGCCTAACCTGTTTGAGATAAGAAGACAGATTGACCAGATGCCTGATAAAGACAATTATCAGAAAATGCGGGCACTCACTTATGTATTGCAAATACTGCACGCTATTAAGGTGACAGATATGAATGGTTCTATTCCATATACAGAAGCAATACAAGGCCGGTATGAGGCAAACTTCAGCCCGGCATATGATTCGCAGGAAACACTTTTCACAACCTGGCTTTCTGAACTGGATGCTGCTATTGCCATTTTGGGGAATGGCTCATTGGCAAATCAGAACACCTATGGTAACGCAGATGTGTTTTACCAAAGCGATTGGACAAAATGGACCAAGCTGGCAAATACATTGAAATTACGTATCGCAGCGAGACTTGAAAATGCTGATAACGCAAAGACACAGGCGATTTTCAAGCAGGTTATGCAGGATCCTATCGGACCAATAACGACAGATGATGCGCAAATGACTTACCAGAATGTCGATTACCTTCCTTTCGGTGGCGGTGGTGAAATTACTTATCGCAGCGCAAGGTATGGTACAGCATCTATTGTTGGGTTTATGAAAAAAGCAGAAGATCCACGCCTGCCCATTTATTTTGAGAAAAATGGCCTGGTAGGTGATTTCCGTGATACATTGACAAAATATGGAGCTACTCTTCCTGCATTTATCAATCCTAGTGATCCATTAATCGAGTACCAGGGTGGTCCGGCAGATTGGACAATCTCTCCAACTGTTGCGGCATATATCAAGAATCCGTTTGTAGTTGGAAATACCAATCCTGGTAATGGTCAGTCAAGATACTTTTTGATTTCTCCCATCAACCGCAAATTCTTTTCACCAAGAAATAATGGTATCACCGATGGAATGTTCCGCGACCTGATTGTTTCCAATGCAGAATCCTGTTTGTTGATAGCAGAATTTATTCAAAAAGGATATAGTGGAAGTGTTGATACAAAGGGAACTGCGGAAGATTGGTATAAGAAAGGAGTTGCCTCTTCCATAAAAACCATGAATGCGGTGGCAGTTGTTGCCAATTCTACTACCGGCTTTACTGGCAATGGTGATGCGGAAGTTGCAGCATATCTCAGCGGTGCTGATGTAGCGTTTAACGGTACGAATGATCTGGAGAGAATTTATATCCAGCAGTACCTGAACTTTTATCGTAACCCAAATGAGGCATTTGTTTTCTCACGTCGTACTGGTTATCCAAAAAACACATCGACTTATTATGCAAGGGAGCCGTTTAATGAAACTATTCCCCGCCGTTGGTGGTTGTCAGATCCGGGACAAGTGAACAGGGAAAACTGGAATGCAGCAATGAGCGCACAAAATTTTACGCCGAATGCGCAAGACGTTCCAACACTGAATTCGCAGCGTATATGGTATGATAAAACCGCACCAGAATTCGGACAAGGTCAATAAGTTTTTAGTTTTGGAGTAGTATTTAGTCAGCCTGCAGTGGTTCTCATTTTCCCTGCAGGCTTTTTATTTGCTATAAGGAAAAGGAATTAAATAGGAATTTCTCCAATAATATATAAGGCTTTTCAAGTAAAGGATAATTCCATTTTCAAGATACCGGGAGTTATCGTTTGTGATTTTTATTTATTCTTTTTGTCACGATACGCATTACTACGGGAATGAGTATTGGAATATACACCGCTACTATCACATTGACGAGATATGCTACCGGCAGCATTAATAAAAACACGATAGGTACAATCAGCGATCTTGCTTTTGCTTGTTTTAATATGAGCGGATCGATGGGTGGGCTCGTCAATTTATATTTCGGGTTGGAAATGTATTTCCACATAACATAGTTCATGATACCCGCACCAAAGAAATTGAGTACATAGAAAGTCATCGGTACTTTAAGTTGTTTGCGAAATAAATCAGGCCCTGCGTACTCACTATAAAAACCCGTGCTGAACGGCATGAGGACTATGAAAAAAAGGAAAAATAGATTTAACCATAAAAGCCGGTTATTATAATCTGTAACATATCCAAACATCCGATGATGTACTGTCCAGTATAAGCCAATTAATAAAAAACTTATTAAAAATCCCAGGAACTTAGGCACCAGGTGAACCAGTGAGAGGGATAACGCTTTATCGGAAATTTCTTCATGAATTTCCGGAACTTTAATTTCAATCACCAGCAACGTAATAGCTATCGCGAAAACAGCATCGCTGAATAGAATCATTCGTTCTAACTGAAATTCTTTTTTTGACTCATTGTACAGGTGGTTGCTCATACGGGTTTGAAATTACCGTATTTTTTATAACATAGGCGATTGGTTATATATTGTAATGCAGTATTTATCAGAAAACTTTTCCCCGCACTCCTATCTGTTGTTACATGGCATATTAAAGCCCATTTTTGCTACAGGTGTAGAATGATTGCCCTGTTCGGTGATCGTCCTTTAGGTAGTTTCGCTGCAATAGAATGAAATCGCAGGCAGTATCAGTTATCCTCTTTTCGCCAGGCGGGTTTACGCATTCTTGTAATTTTAAAATCTTCGAATGCATCTTTAATGTACAACTGGAAATCATAATCAGAAGCTATTAATGCGAATTCGTATACAGGCCGGTACATCGTCATAAAACTATCAAGAGCTTCGCCATCTAACTGCGTGAGGCGGCGAACCAGCGCTTTGCTGAAACGGTGCTCAACAAATTTATCCTTCTCCTGCTGTACCAGCCTATCCTGGAATTTCTGCATTTGCTTGTTTTTCCGGAACTGGAAAGCACGTATCAGTTCTTCGATATTGATACCTGCGCCTAACGGGCCCATGGAAGTCAGGGAACTGATATTTGGTTTCTGAAAATTAAAAACCTTTTCATATTCTATACGATTGCGGATGGAGTCTAGCTTGTAATTCCGTGGCATTACTTTTACTTCCCGCAGCACTGGCACATTTATCTGCAATGAAAGATCGAACTGGGTATAATTGTTTATCCGGGCAATAGGATATTTTACAGTAGGCTTGTTGAGATAAGAAAACCAGATAGAATCAGCCATGCTTACTTCTATTTCATATTGTCCTTCTGAATTGGTAGCCGCTCCCCTGCCTGAAGTAGAAAGAACAGAAACACCGGGAAGTGGATATATCCTGGAGCTATCATATACAGTTCCTTTCAGTTTGAATGTTTGCTGCGCATCAGACTGATGAGCAAGCAACAATACAAGGACAGTAAAAATAAGTATGTGTAAACTTCTGTTCAATAGATCGGCAAGTAACAAAAGAAAGTGCAAATTAAAAGCTAAAGGAAAGAACTACGATTTATTGGATTAAAAAAAGAGTATGAGGACGTCTGGGCTCTGCTTTCTTTCGGGAAATTACCATTAATTAAGTCGCAGAGCATGCACGCATCGCTGTATATTATTTCCCCAACAATCGTCTCTAATCAGGAAAATCGTAGTTCTATTCCAGCGCCTGGTATACCAACGCCTTAAACTTCTCATGTATCTCCCCGTGTGAATTAGGGAATTGGTTTAGAAATAATTGACCGGCAATCTTTTCTTTTGGATCCATCCAGTATGAAGAGCTGAACATACCACCCCAGTCAACTGAACCGACAGAAGCAGGTGAATGGCCTGCATTTTTTTCCGTTTTTATACCAAAGCCAAGCCCGAATTTATTATCACCAAAATCAATATCGCCAATCTGGTTTTCAGTCATCATATGTACGGACGTGCGGGACAATATTTTTTTGCCATTATATGTTCCGCCATTGAGCATCATTTGCATAAATACCGCGTAGTCATATGCAGTTGAAGAAAGGCCACCGCCACCGGAATAATAAGTGCCGGGCATATTTGGGTAGTCTCTGTACATTTTTCCATTCAGGTTCACCCATGCGTCCATTTTTTTTATATGGCCTGTCGTGTCTTCATCATACAGGGTTATTAGCCGGCTTTGTTTGTCTTTTGGTAAATAGAACCATGTATCATTCATGCCCAATGGATCAAAAATATTTTTTCGGAAAAAATCAGCGAGGCTCATACCACTTACTACTTCTACGAGATAGCCAAGTACATCCGTATTCAATCCATAGGTCCATTTTTCGCCGGGGTTATGTAAAAGGGGAAGTGTACCAAGTTTTTTTATTTTATCTCCCAGTATCATTCCATCCACACCTATGCCGGCTATTATTCCGTTTTTGTAATAAATAGCATTTGATTCTTTGGTTCCTATCTGCGCATAAGCTATACCGGAAGTATGTGTAAGCAGGTCGCGTATAGTTATTTCTCTTTTTGCGGGAGTAGTAGTATATGTTGTATCAGCTTCATTGAATTTATCCAGCACCTTTGGATTTTTAAACTCGGGTATATATTTCGAAATAGGATCATCCAGTAAAAATTTTCCCTGTTCATACAGCATCATTACCGCTACGCTGGTTATAGCTTTTGTTTGCGAAGCAATGCGATAGATGGCATCACGTTTAGCGGCTTTCTTTGTATCGATATCATCGTAACCAATGGCTTTGTAATAAACGATGGAGCCATTGTGTACTATAATAGCACTGCCATTCGCTATCCATTTCTTATCTACATACTCCTGTAATAGTTTATCAATGCGGGCCAGCCTTTCTGCAGAAAACCCTGCCGAGGCCGGGGCCACTTCTTTTAAAACAGCATTTTTCGCCGGGGAAGAAGATTGTGAAAAAGAAAGAAGGCATATATAAAGGCCTGCGGCAAACAATATGATTTTTTTCATTGCGCAATTATTATTAAGCAATGAATTTACTAAATGAAAAAAAACAGCTGCAAATTATTTTATAAGCAACTGTTCCATAACAAGGGGAAAATGCTGGTGCTCGAGTGAATGAATCTTTTGTGCCAGCGAATCCGGCGTATCAGTTGCCAGTACATCGCATTTGGCCTGAAAGATGATCTTGCCATGATCATAAATCTCATCCACATAATGTATTGTAATACCACTTTCTTTTTCACCAGCTGCTATTACTGCTTCATGCACTTTGGCGCCATACATTCCTTTGCCACCATATGCGGGCAGGAGTGCGGGATGAATGTTTACAATTTTTGAAGGGTATACTTTTATCAATGCGGACGGAATTTTCCATAAAAATCCCGCGAGAATAATAAAATTGATATCAAAAGATTTCAGTTCTTCGATATATGCATTGCCACGAAAGAATTTTTCTTTTTCAATGATAATGGAAGGAATGTTTTCTTTTGCTGCAATCTGCAATACGCCAGCACCAGGTTTGTTACAAACAATCAAAGAAATTTTTACGGCAGCATTATTACGAAAGTGATCAATTAATTTTTGCGCATTTGTGCCAGTCCCCGAAGCGAAGATGGCTACGTGGGTCGTGAGTCGTGAGTCATGAGTCGGTAGTATTGAACTATTGACTCCCCACTCTCCATTCCCTACTCCTGACTCGTTACTCCCCACTCCAATCCTCCTGCCGAGCTTTGCGATATATTTTTTAAAAAAAGTAAACTGGCCGAATGGGATGCTGACTACAAGGACCGCCACCGGCCAAATGATAGTTATTAATATTATATAAACAATTACCCAAAGCAACCCTTTTTCAAGACCAGTAAGGTTCATTAGCTTTTTACCTACATAACCGGTAAGGCTGCCGCCAATAGCGAATGTGCAGAGTATAACCAGGACTTGCAAACCTGTTACCTTCCATTTTTTCTGAAGCTTTTCAAACATGCAATGGGTTTCGCTTTACAGTTGCGGCGCAAATATCGGTGAAAACAAACCATGATTTTCACATTTGAAAATATACAGACCTCTGCTGACGAAAACATGACAAAAAGAATTGTCATGAATGATATCGTGTCATAAAATCGGCTGAAACGCAGTCTGGTAGCGGGATAAAAAAAATATTTTTATGTTGGGTTTTTATAGCAATCATGACTTATTTTTGCTGCCGATTTGAGAACTTTTCCACATTTTTCAGATTAACTGCATCTATGATTCCTCGTAAACCGAAAGCGATAATAAAAGGCCTTTTTGTAGTTGTTCTTACCGCAATTTCTTTTACGTATTCCCATGCGCAGGATGGCAAGGCTTTGTTCAATGGTAAATGTGCAAGCTGTCACCAGATATTTAAAGATGGTACAGGCCCGGCATTGATGAACCTGGAAGAAAGAGGTAAATGGGCAGACCACAATGAAATATTGAAATGGGCGCACAATCCTTCTGCGTACATGGCTGGTGATAAGTATACCCAGGATCTGAAGAACAAGTTTGGATCAGTAATGCAGGCCTTTCCTGACTTAACTATTAAAGATGTAGATGCAATTGTTGGCTATGTTAACCAAGCCGTAGCTGATAAGGACAAAAAACCAGGAGGCGGAGGTGAAACAGCTACAGCTACAGAAGACAACAGCCAAAATGCAGTTATCTTCGGTGTTATCTCTCTCATACTTGCTATTATCGCATTGATTCTGATGCAGGTAAACAGCAACCTGAAAAAACTTTCTGATGATACAGAAGGTATTTTAAGACCAGATCCGGTTCCATTTTATAAGAACAAAGTGTACATCGCCATGCTGGCGTTCCTGCTCTTTATCGTGGGCGGTTATTATGTTACCAAAGGCGCTATCGGACTTGGCCGTCAAAAAGATTATTCTCCTGTTCAGCCTATATTTTATTCTCATAAAGTACACGCGGGTATCAACCAGATTAACTGCTTATACTGTCACGGAAGTGCATGGGATAGCAAAACAGCAGGTATTCCTTCAGTGAATATTTGTATGAACTGTCACAAAGCTATTTCTGAATATACAAAAGGCCCTAAACTGTACGACGAAGAGCACAATGAAATAAACGGAACTGCTGAAATAGCAAAACTCTACAAAGCAGCCAATTTTGATCCCACAAAACCCAACGCATGGGATGAATCAAAAGCACAGCCAATTGAATGGATAAAGATTCATAACCTTCCTGACCATGTTTTCTTCAGCCATGCACAGCATATACGGGCTGGAAAAGTTCAATGCCAGACCTGCCACGGTGAAATAACCGGTATGGATGAAGTAAAACAATTCGCTGATTTGAGTATGGGCTGGTGCGTAAACTGTCACCGCGAAACCAAAGTAGATTTCAACTATTCTGATAGCACAGGCAACAAGTTTTACAGCATTTATGAAAAATTTCATAATGATATCAAATCCGGTAAAATGGATAGTGTGACTGTAAAAGATATCGGCGGCCTGGAATGTCAGAAATGTCACTATTAATGTAATTGTAATAATGTGAAAATGGCATAATGGCTCAATGATGAAGGCCACCTGATCAGGAAATCTCTATTGAGACATTGGGCACTTTTCAAATTTTCAAATTCTAATATGAGCGAAACAAAGTACTGGCAAAGTTTTGGCGAACTGAACGACCCGGAAAACATCCGGAAGAAGAATGAAGATGAATTTCGTGAGGAATTGCCTTTTGAGGATATTGACGGGAAACTGATTGATGCCAAATCGCCACGCCGTGATTTTTTAAAATACCTCGGTTTCAGTACTGCAGCTGCTTCGCTGGCGGCAAGCTGTAAAATACCGGTTAAGAAAGCAATTCCCTATGCTATCAAACCGGAAAATATGGTACCCGGCGTAGCAAAATATTATGCTACTACTTATGTGCAGGATGGTGATGTGATACCTGTTGTAGCCAAAGTAAGAGATGGCCGCCCGATTAAAATAGAAGGAAATGAATTAAGTGCAGTTACAAAAGGATCTACATCTGCACGCTCACAGGCTTCTGTTCTTGATTTATACGATACATACAGAATAAAATTCCCCAGCCGCAAAGCAGGTGATAAGTTTGAAGAAGTTCCCACATTTCAACAGTTTGATAAACTGGTGGGCGATGCTTTGGCAGGAATAGGAAGCGCACCAGTTGTTTTATTAACAAGTACATTGGTTTCGCCTTCCACGCAACAGGTTATTTCAGAATTCATCGCAAAATATCCCGGCAGCCGCCACGTACAATATGATGCGGTTTCATACAGCGGTATGCTGCAGGCAAATGAGGCAAGCTTTGGTAAAAGAGGAATTCCTTCTTACAACTTTGAAAATGCAAAAGTTGTAGTAAGCCTCGGCGCTGATTTTCTCGGTACCTGGTTAAGCCCGGTTGAATTTGCCGCTCAATACAGCAAAGGCAGGAAGATTAATGGCAATGGCAGTAACCTCGAAATGAGTAAGCACTACCAATTTGAAAGCTACCTGAGTATGACCGGTGCGAATGCTGATGAGCGTTTTAATCACCGCCCTTCTGAAACAGGTGCTGTAGCATTGGCATTGCTTGCAGCATTGGATGGTACTGTTTCAGCACCAGTAATTGCAGATGCAAAAGTGAAAGCAGGAATTGCAAAAGTAGCTGCTGATTTAAGGGCAAATGCCGGTAAAGCACTTGTGGTAAGCGGAAGCAATGACGTGAATGTTCAGGTAATTGTAAATGCAATCAATAATACAATCGGCGCATATGGTTCAACAATAGATTGGTCTGCACCGGTTAATTACCGCCAGGGAGTAGATAAAGACTTTGCTGATTTGATAGCACAGATGAGCGGCGGACAAGTAGGTGCTTTATTGGTTTATGGAGCCAACCCTGCTTACGATTATTATGACGCAGCTAAATTCACAGCAGCGATTGCAAAAGTAAAAGTGACTGTTTCTTTCTCTGAGAAATTAGATGAAACAACACAACTTTGTCAATTCGCAATACCAACACATCACTACCTCGAAAGTTGGGGAGATGCTGAGGCAAAAACCGGGCATATCAGCTTTCAGCAACCTACTATTTATCCTTTATACAAAACACGTCCGTTCCAGACTTCATTGCTGAAATGGAGCGGTAACAATACTGAATACGAAGTTTATTTCAAGAACTACTGGACAACCAGGTTAGGTTCTTCATCCATTTTTGATAAAGCCCTGCAGGATGGTGTACTGGAAACAGCACCTGCGGCAGTGGCACTTTCATTCAATAGTGCTGCATTAGCTACAGCAGTTTCAGGTATTGCATCCATTAAGAAAGGCGGTAAATATGAACTT
>JAEUVI010000317.1 GCA_016787105.1 Chitinophagaceae bacterium
TAATTTTTATAACTCAAAAACTTTTTCTTGAGGAAAGGAAGCTGTTCAGCAATATCATCTCTTGAAAAGAGGGGGTAAGATATACCTTGAACATAATAACAGAGTATTGGATCGAGAGAGCCATTTTTGTCAAAATCTCCGTATGTTAATTCCATCGGCTCTTTTTCGTTAACGGAGAATTGTGTGTTCAGGCCAGCATTACCAATAATAAGATCCATGTCTCCATCGTCGTCCATATCAGCAGAGATGATCCTGTTCCACCAGCCATTGCTTGCAAATTTTATAAACGAACCTGAAGCATCTGAAAGAGATTGGCCATTACTTACAAATACTTTAATGGGCATCCATTCACCTGCAACTACAAGATCTTTTATTTTATCATTGTTTACATCTATCCATACCGCATCTGTCACCATGCCTAAGCTGTCAAGAAATGGCGCAACTGTTTTGGTTCCATCTTTAAAGTTGCCTTTCCCATCATTTAGTAGAATTTTAGACGGAGGTGCAAGAGGGTATTTTCCTGGAATAACTCTGCCACCTATAAAAAGATCAGAATCCCCGTCGTTATCAATATCGGCAGCTTTTACACAGCTCTTGCTGAAATGGAGGGGTGGTAGAGCGTCTTTTTTTAAAGAAAAATTTCCTTTTCCATCATTTATAAATAATTCATCCTGCAATAGTGAATCTGATTCTGTAAACTCATAGCCGCCGTGTGCAACATATAGATCCATATCGCCATCAGCATCAGCATCGAAAAACTCTGCGGCTGTTGTTTCAGAAAAAATGTTTTGTGAAATCGCGGAATTGCTGACAGGTGTGAATCCGTTTTGTGACTGAATAAATAACTGGTTCGAAAAACCTTTCCCATTTCCAATAAACAGATCGTTTTTGCCATCTCCGTTAATATCTGCAACTGCGAGACCTGGCCCCTGTCGGGAAAGATAGTTTGGTAATAATCTTTGAATAGTAAAATCATTAAATTGATTTTCTTTATGTACTACATTGTCTAAAGTTTCGCTTGTAAAAAGCGGACTGCTTTCTTGTTTCATGTAAGTGAAACCCTCTTTAGCATCACTTGCTTTTAATTTCAATGTTTGATTTGCCTGTACATTACGAATCACCTGGTATTTATCATCAGGCCATATGACCAATAGGGAATCTATTTTATTTATAGTATCAAGGCCGAAATTTAAATTTAATTCAACGGAAGACTGGTATCCCCTCACCGGGAATTGTTCCTGGAGCTGCTCTTTGCCTGAAGTAAATAATTTTACTTTGGTACCTATACCATTTTTATTCTGCGCAGATCCTTCCAGTACGATTTTGATGTAATTTTTTTTCTGTAGTTTATTTAATTGATTTTCGTAAACTGATGCATAATCGTTTGAGTTATTTACAACCAAATCCATATCGCCGTCATTGTCGAGATCGGCATAAGCTGATCCTGATGAAACAACAGGTTTGTCAATTCCCCATTCACTTGTTTCGTTTATAAACTTTTTGCCATTATCGTTTCTGAATATATAGTTCGATATTTTTACTTCTGGCATTTGTTTCAATGTCTCTTTTAACGAAGCCTTTTTTTCACCCGTTTTCGATTTTGCAAGGTTGTTTGATGAAAAATTTATAAAATCCAGGTCCGAGAAATCTTTGACAAATCCATTGCTGATAAATAAATCTTTGTTTGTGTCTCCATCAAAATCACAGAATAAAGCTGACCAACTCCAATCTGTATTTGAAACACCTGCTAGTTGAGCTATCTCTGAAAAAGTACCATCACCATTATTCTTTTGAAGCATGTTTCTCATGTATTGAGGTTGAAACCCCCGGCTTACAAAAAGACTTGTCTTATCAAAACTGTTGCCCGAAGAATGTGTTTTTTGCAAACTATTACTTTCGGGTAGCATGTCAAGTGTAATAAGATCAGTTTTACCATCATTGTTGAAGTCAGCGGCATCGCTTCCCATTGAATTTAATGATGCCTGATCCATACATTTTCCAAATGACTCTGTAAAAGTTCCATTTTTATTATTGAGGTAGAAATAATCTGATTCCTGAAAATCGTTGGATATGTACATGTCGGGCCATCCATCATTATTAAAATCGGAAACAGCGATTCCCAGTCCGAAACTTAGCACATTGGAAATAATACCTGCTGAATCACTAACGTTTACAAATGTTCCATTATCATTTCTGTATAATCGGCTGGCAAAAGCTGGCTCTTTCATGTTTTTCATTGCAGGATTTTCTGCTACGCCTAAGGAATACTGGGCAATCGAATGGTTCAATACAAAACAATCAAGATCGCCATCTTTATCGTAATCGAAAAATGAAGCCTGGGTAGAGTAGCCGTTGTCCGCCAATCCATACTTTTCAGCCTGCTCTGAAAAAGTCAAATCACCATTATTTATAAATAAAAGGTTTTTTCTTTTTTCGGGATTATCATCTGCACTACGACATATGTAAATATCAAGAAGCCCATCCTGGTTAATGTCTACCATACTGGCACCTGTACACCATCCCTGTTTTTCTGCTACATGACTTTGCGCGGTAATGTTTTCAAATTCGAGATTGCCTTTATTCAGGTAAAGACGATTCTTTACCATATTACCTGTAAAGAAGATATCTTGTAAGCCATCGTTGTTGATATCGCCGATTGCTACGCCTGCTCCATTATAGAAATAAATGTAATGGGAAACATTAAGTGTTTCATCTTCGGCTAAAAGATTGCGAAAGTCAATTCCGGTTTTACTACGATCTAATTCAGTAAACAGTGTAGAGGATTTATTCCCGCATGATAACAATAGAAATATAATGGTAGTATAGCAAAGCAGTTTCATGGTAAGTTGGTAAGTTTATAAACGTTTGAGCTGGCGTTGACTACTTTTTTAATTGGTAGTATAGCGCTTGCCCATCATTAACGGCAATCAGTAACTTATTGCCTGTTACAATAGAATTTCTGATATCACCTTTTATGTAAAGTCCGGAAGCGGATGGAGACAATCTTTCAAATTTGAAATTGTTTTTATTTATGAAAATATCTCCTTTTCCACAGCTATAAGCGCCGAACTTTATCCGGGAAAATGATTGATTGCCTCCTGTTATAATATCTTTTTTCCCATCGCCATCAACATCCATAATACTTATACTATATATAGGATAAAACTGTGCTTCTTTGGGTAATTCATGAGAAATAAAGTTTTGACCTGTATTTTCAAATACCTTGCTATTCATACCGGTAGCCGTATAGTGTGCAGCTTTTTTTAATTTATCTCCAAAGATGTCTTTCATCTCTGCTTTTGCAAAGTCGCTATAATAAAGATATTTTTTATTGAAGGAAGGGATTTGTTGCATAAGATCGTCCCGACTGTAAATGGGCCAGAGTTTATGATCGATATAATAGGCCATGACTGGTTCTAATGTTCCATTTCCGTCAAAGTCGTCATAGTACATTTCAATTGGCTCTGTCTTATTGGTTATATATTGATTATTACGCCCCTGGTTACCGGCTACTATGTCAATATCACCATCACCGTCTATATCATCGGCAATTAATGAATTAAAAAAGCCATTTTCAATTCCATTTTTAATAAAGGCTGAATCTTTTTCAAGATGACTGGATTTATTTAACCAGACTTCTATTCCCATCCAATGCCCGGTAATAATCAAATCAGTTCGACCATCTTTATTTATATCGGCACAGGATGATGCTGTAACTAAATTCCTGTCGTTAAAACCTTTCAGCCATGTGCTATTTTGTTTTGTGAAATTCCCTTTGCCATCATTCAGTAAAATTTGTGAACCACTTGATTCGGGGTATTTACCCGGAACACAAAATCCCCCGTTAAATAAATCAATAAATCCATCTCCGTTAAAATCCCCTAAGCTGACTGTATTATCATTAATAAAATCACCAGGTAAAGCATTAAGGCTCCTGGTAAAATTGCCTTTACCATTATTTAAATAAAGCCTGTTTTGAAGTAGGGGATCTTTTGGCTGCAGTTCATAGCCACCACTGCCTACGAAAAGATCGTTGTCTCCATCTCCATCTGCATCAAAAAATACGGCAGCAATATCTTCATAAGCTGCATCGGCAACTATTGCAGGGGATGACATTTTGGTAAATGTTCCGTTTGGATTCTGAATTAAAAATGTACCTGCCTGATCTTTTGCACCGCCTATAAAGATGTCTTCCAGTTTGTCCCCATTTACATCTCCTTTTGCCATTGCAGGCCCCTGTCTGCTGAACCATTGCGGTAACAGCCCTTGCTGTGTATAATCATTGTAATAGTTCTCAGTATGCCTGAACAATGACGAATCGCTAAGTGTAAAAAGAGGAACGGGATCGCTTTTTATAGCTGTAGCAGAATCTCGTAGCGCATCTTTAGCTGATAGTGTAATTGTTTTATCTATACCGGGCGATGTTACAACTGAATGCGATCCATCTGGCCATTCTATAGTTACTTTATTTACGGAGTCAATGCCTGCAATACCAAAATGTATCGTATAATCTACGCTTGACTGAAAACCTCTTGACGGCATCATTTCCTGAACCTGTATACCTGATGTGGTGGTTAGCGTTGCCTTTGCACCAATTGCAAACAAATTCGAGCCGCTTCCTTTGAGCTTTATGTTCAGGTAGTGATTTTGTTTATTTAACGTTCTTGAATTGTTTTTGTAAAGACTGGCAATATCATTACTGTTATTTATAACCAGATCAAGATCGCCGTCATTGTCAAAATCAGCATAAGCAGCACCGGCTGAAACGATATTTTCATTCAATCCCCAGGAAACTGTTTGGTTAGAGAACCGCAAGCTATCTTCGTTACGGAAGGCGTAATTAGAAATCTTTATGGTAGGAAGTTTATCCATTCTTTTTTTCATCATCTCTTGCTGTTTCGACGGATCTCTTTCAAGAATGATATCTACATTGTATTTAATGTAATCCATGTCTGTGTAATCTTTTACATATCCGTTGCTGATGAAAATATCTTTCTTTCCATCGTCATCAAAGTCTGCGGCCAATGGCGCCCAACTCCAATCTGTATTGCTGATTCCTGAAAACTGACCTGTTTCATCAAATGTTCCATTGCCACGATTTACCTGTAGCATATTCCGGCTGTATTGCTTGAAGAATCCGTTGTTAAATAAAATCTGGAATTTGTTGAAGTTCTCGGACCCGTTATGCATTTTCTGAAGATAATTTCCTTCCGGAAGCATATCCAGTGTAATTATATCCTGTAGTCCATCATTGTTAATGTCTGCAGCATCATTTCCCATACTGAAAAGGCTTGTATAGGAAAACATTTCACGACTCATTTCCTTGAACGTACCATTTTGCTGGTTGATAAAGCAATAGTCAGCTTCATTGAAATCGTTACTGATATACATATCCGGCCAGCCATCATTATTCAGGTCGCTGACAGCGATACCAAGGCCAAAGGAAAGCACATTGGATGTTACCCCTGATTCTGTTGTTACATTAATGTAGTGCCCGTTGTCATTCCGGTAAAGATGAGTGCTGTAGTCGGGGTTGACCTGCTGGCGTATACCTGGTTTCTCCTGGGCTCCCTGCATATATTCTTTCAGGCTATGGTTGATTACAACAAGGTCCAGATCATTGTCTTTATCATAATCAAAAAATACAGCGTGTGTACTATAGCCTTCATCTGCAATACCATACTTTTCGGCTTGCTCCGAAAATGTATTATCGTGGTTATTGATAAATAAAAGATTTCTTCTTCGCTTACGATCG
>JAEUVI010000352.1 GCA_016787105.1 Chitinophagaceae bacterium
AACTTTTGCCATTCCTAATCTTTTTCTATTTTGATTTTAAGTTTACTTACATGACGATTCTAAAGCCCCTCCTTTGGAGGGGTTTGGGGAGGCCTTTCTTATAATTGCATCACAAGCTTCATCTATGAGCCTGTACACTTCATGATAACCTTCTTCCCCACCATAATATGGGTCCGGTACTTCCATGTTTTCCCCGGGAAATAATTCATTCATCAGCAAATCTGCTTTGTTAGCGTTGAATTTTTTTCCGGCAATCCATTTCATTTCATCCATCACATCATCTGCAAGGGCATATATTTTATCATAATTATCAAAATCCGCTGCTACAAATTTTCTTTTACGCTGATAACTGATGTCAATACCATTCAACCTTGCAACCTTTTGCGATAATGGATGCGGTGCTTCGTTCATGTGATAATTGTTGGTGCCTGCACTGTCAATAGTCCAGTTCAACCCTGCTTTCTCCGCTTTGTCTTTTAAGATACCTTCCGCCAAAGGACTGCGGCAGATATTTCCAAGACAAACCATTAAAATTTTCATGGCGCAAATATAGCTGATAGCAGTGAGCTATCAGCTGCGGGCTGCGGGCAGATTCAAAGAGTAAAATTTTCTGTCAAGGTCGCGAATCTGGTTGCTTTTTGCATTTATGGATTTTCCATGCTTACAGCATCTTATATTTCAAAAGTATAGCCATGACTAACAATGAAATTTTAAAAGCAGACCTGCTCGATATTTTATTTGAGCATCGTAACAAACAATACGGAGCATATGTATTAAGGCGCTATTATAATGATCGCCTGGTAAAAGCAATGGGGATATCATTCTCCATGGTGCTGGTGTTTGTTTTACTTTCTTTTTTCAAAAAAGATAACAAACAGAGTAATCCATGGGAAGATCCGGATAAGAATGTAGTAGTTGTTTCGAGTATTGATATTCCAAAGCCGGTAGAACCGGAACAGGTAAAGCCAATTGAAAAACCAAAACCCGTGGCTTCCGGCGATTTTCAGACAATTAAAATCGTGGAAGATGATAAGGTAAAGGAGGATTTAATAACTAATGATGAGTTAAATAATAAGGCTATTTCCAATGCAAATGTTGAAGGAGAAACGCCGGTGGATCTTAATAAAGCAGTTGTGGTTAACGCTGATAAAGGAACAGGCGCCGAAGAGCAGCCGAAAGAAAAGGAAGCAGCATTTGATCCAATCGAACAACCGCCAACATTTCCAGGCGGTCCGGCCGCACTGGCATTATTTTTTTCAAGAAATATTATGCCGCCATCCGATTTGGAACCAGGCGAGAAAAAAGTAGTGATGGTAAAGTTCTTTGTAAATGCAGATGGCTCTGTGACGCAAACAGAGATTGTACAGAGCAGCGGCGAAACCTATGAGCGGGAAGTGTTGCGGGCATTCAGGAAAATGCCAAAGTGGAACCCGGCTATTCAAAACGGGCATAAAATAGCAGTAGCATTTACACAGCCTGTTACGTTTGTAGGGCAGGAGGAATAAGGAAATCATTAATAAACCCTGTTTTACAGTAGCTTTTTTATAAATAAACGAAACGGAAAACAATGAATAGAAAATTAGGTTAAATTGCTATCCCATCAAAATATACAATACATGTTAGAGGAATATGAAAATAAGAAGCGGAAACAGGTGACACAGATGAAGTCAATCATGGACTACGGCATGGGTATTCTTATTTTGCTCGCAGGTATTTTTTTTCTTTTTCACAATGAATTAAAGATTCCCTTTGGAGCAGGTGAGCCATCTTCAATGGAAAAGGTATTTGGCGTACTTTGTTTATTATATGGCGCATGGCGCATTTACCGGGGGTATAAAAAAAATTATTTTGGATGAAAAACTTAATGGCAGAAAGTTTTGTGAACCGGGTTTGTAAAAATATTCATATCGCTTTACTATTTGTGCTGCTCAATGGATGCAGCACTGCCTCGTCAGATAAGGAGACAGATACACGGGATAGTGGTACAATACATATCAGTTCTGACGAATCATTCAAACCCGTGATTGATTCCCAGGTAAAAGTTTTTGAAGCGCTGCACCCCGATGCGCATATAATTGTGCACTATAAGCCAGAAGCCGATTGTTTCCGGGATCTTATGGTTGATAGTATCCGGATGGTTTTTGTAACAAGGCGGTTGACTAAAGAGGAAGAACAGTTTATGGTAGACTCACTGCGGGTCGGCCCTTCTGAGATGGTTGTTGCAAGGGATGCCATTGCTGTTATTGTAAATAAGGATGCGCCTGACTCGCTTTTTACAATACCGGAAATAAAGGAAATCCTTACCGGCAGGTTTAGCAAAAATTTAATCCCGGTTTTTGACGGGCTGAAGGCAACCAGTACGGTACGTTTTATCGTCGATTCTATACTAAAAGGTGATTCACTTTCACCAAAAACAGTTGCGGGAAAAACAAGCGATGAAGTAATTGATTATGTAGCCAAAACCCCAAATGCTGTTGGTTTTATTGGTGTAAACTGGATCGGAAATCCTGAAGATTCAATGCAGTTAAGCTTTTTGACAAAAATAAAAATAGC
>JAEUVI010000376.1 GCA_016787105.1 Chitinophagaceae bacterium
GAACGATGTGTGAGTGCGGTTTTATAAAGCGATAAATTTCCGGGTAAAAAACCCAGAATATTTTTCAATTGCTTCTTAAAAGAAGGCCCGGAATGCTTGCTAAAGAAATTTTTGAAAAAATCCACGAAGATTAAGATACAAGAAAAAGTTGAAAGGATTAAAAGTTTATACGTTTAAAAGACGAAGCACTCTTAAATTGAAAATATGTTCTGTTAACCGGCTAATATATTAATTCGTATACTTCTTCACAATCACACAAGCGTTATGCCCGCCAAAACCAAAGGTATTACTCAATGCTGCGTTAATTGTTTTACGTTGTGCAGTATGAAATGTAAAATTCAGTCTCGGATCTAACTCAGGATCATCAGTAAAGTGATTGATAGTTGGTGGTACTATATCATCCTTTACACTCATAATGCAGGCAATAGCTTCTATAACACCAGCAGCACCAAGACAGTGGCCTGTCATTGATTTTGTGGAGCTGATATTAAGATTAAATGCATGCTCTCCGAAAACTTCCGTGATAGCTTTCACTTCTGCGATATCACCTAACGGCGTGGAAGTGCCATGTGTATTAATGTAATTAATATCCGTTGGCTTCATACCCGCATCTTCAAGGGCTACATTCATCACATTCCTGGCACCCAATCCTTCGGGGTGTGGTGCAGTGATATGATGTGCGTCAGCAGTAGCACCAGCTCCGGCTATTTCACAGTATATTTTAGCGCCGCGTTTTATGGCATGTTCCAGTTCTTCAACAATTATCACACCAGCCGCTTCTCCCATAACAAACCCATCACGATCTTTATCATAAGGGCGGGATGCTGTTTTGGGATCATCATTTCTTTCGCTGAGTGCTTTCATTGCATTGAACCCTCCCACACCAGCTTCTCTCACTACGCTTTCCGCACCTCCTGTTACTATCATATCGGCTTTGCCCATACGAATCAGGTTAAATGCCTCCATCATTGCATTGGTAGAAGAAGCGCAGGCGCTTACCACAGCGAAATTGGGCCCGCGGAAGCCATGCCTCATCGATATTTGCCCGGCGGCAATATCCAGTATCATTTTTGGTATAAAGAAAGGATTGAAACGCGGTGTACCATCCCCATTGGCAAAGTTGGTCACTTCTTCCTGGAAGGTAATAAGACCGCCGATGCCGCTTGCAAATACAACACCAACCCTGTCATGGTTTACATTATCGGCAGTTATGCCGGCATCTTTCACGGCTTCATCACTTGCGATAATAGCAGTTTGTGTAAAACGATCCATCTTTCTTCCCTCTTTTTTATCGAGATAATTAAATGGATCGAAATTTTTTATCTCGCAGGCAAATCTTGTCTTAAACTTTGATGCATCAAAGAGGGTAATAAAATCTGCACCAGAAACTCCATTTACGAGATTAGTCCAGTAATCTGCAATAGAATTACCAAGCGGAGTAATAGCTCCCATTCCTGTAACAACAACCCGTTTAAGTTCCATATGGTCTCTCTGGTAGATTTTAGTTAAAGATAAAACCGCCTTCGCTGTGGGTACAGTCAGAAGGCGGAGTAAATTTATTCCCTGCCTGCCTGTAGCAGAACAGGCTTGATATTCCCCGGGAAAGGGGAATGAATCATCAAATTATTTGGCATGTTCTTCCAGGTAAGAAACAGCTTGACCAACAGTTGTGATGGTTTCTGCTTGCTCATCGGGAATAGAAATGTTGAATTCTTTTTCAAATTCCATTATTAATTCAACGGTATCCAAAGAATCGGCACCGAGGTCGTTGGTAAAAGAAGCTTCATTAGTTACTTCTGCTTCGTCAACTCCTAATTTATCAACGATAATCTTTTTTACTCTTGATGCAATGTCTGACATGTCTTTTAAATTTAGTTATTATGGCTGCAAAAATAGAATTTTTGAATAAATCACAACATTTAAGCAGCTTTTTTCTTAATTATCCTAATGGGCTGAAAAGTAACTAATAACAATTTAACCAACAAAAGAATTCGTATAAAATATACTTTATTAAAGATTGCAGTGTAAAAGGATATTTGTAAATTTCGTTTTCCAAAACCAGTTTACCTGCATGGCTCTGAAAATAATAGACCACAGCACAAGAGAATACCAGCAAATGCTGAAGCTGCGGGAAGATATTTTGCGTAAACCCTTGGGCTTCACCTTTACACCAGATGAAGTAGAATCTGAAAAAGACAATATTCTTATCGGCGCATTTGAAGATGACCGTATGCTCGGTTGCTGTATGCTGGTAGAAGAAACACCGGAGACAGTACGCCTGCGGCAAATGGCCGTATCGAATGATTTGCAGGGTAAAGGTATTGGTCGCGCCTTAATGCAGTTCGCAGAAAATATTGCCCGCGATCACGGATATAAGGTAATTATGATGCATGCACGCAAACATGCTACCGGGTTTTACGAAAAAATGGGATATAAGAAGAAAGGTAACGAGTTTATAGAAATCACCATTCCGCATTTTGTAATGGAAAAGCAATTATAATAGCCACACACTTTATTTTCTTTTTATTTTATCTTTCAGCAATTTCCTCAAAGCAAATATTTCATCACTATCCCTGCAGCCACTTTTAGGTACCAGGAAAAAAGATCTTGCATCAAAATATAAATGGAAAAAATGAGGGCTTTCTATAAAAAGGCTTAATGAAGACCATGGCCATTGCCTTGATCCACGTTCATTCCCCAACGAAAATCCCTGGTCTGTAAAATCCATTGAAAAATGATCTTTAAAAGTAGCTGCTCTTTTATAAACCAACGCAGGCATTACAAACCAGAAACTGATCATTAGTGTAAACCACAGAAACGAGCTTGTAAGAAATGCGGTAGGGCTGACTTTCTTTAAGTAAAATAAAACTGCTGCCATTATCGCGAATACGTTTACCAGTATTATCATTATCCTTATTTCAGGTCTGGAAATAAAATGATATCGCAATGCCTGCAGCACCTGTTGTTTTTGATATTCAAAATAGATAGTCATGAAACAACTATTTAGTTTTAGTTGGAGCTAAAACTAAAAAAATAAATCCACCCGTAATGAGTGGATTTAAATTAAGTTTCTGCTGAATACTATCTAATAAGGTATCTTATATTGTTTACAAACCTCTTCATAGGTCATTGTCTTCGGATTTCTTGCTCTGCCGCCTGCCAATACATTGCCTTGTATAATGATATAGCGGTACTCAAAATCATCAGGAGGGAAAATACCTGAAGCGTCTTGCGTGCTAGGATCACTTAAATAATAAAGCAATCTTCCCTGCAATGGAGCGAAGTTGATTACGAAATTATAAATCTGGTAGGGCATCAAGTGATTGCCGATAATAGTCGAATGGCGGATATAGGACAAAACAATACCCGAATCCAGAATATTCGAAGTGATATCAGGTGCATTTTTAAAAGCTCTGGTTATTTTTTGAGAACCAAGTTCGGGCGGTAATGTTGAGTCTGCCCACTCGGCACTTGCCAATGAAAACCATTTTGAATAAATAACGGCAGAGGAACCGCCGCCTGTACCTGCAGGACCTTGCGGACCTTGTGGCCCCTGTGGTCCTTCCGCTCCCTGCTCTCCTTGTTCACCCTGTGGGCCGGTAGCGCCATCCTGGCCATCTTCACCTTTATCCCCTTTAGGACCTTGAATTCCATCGGATCCCTGCGGGCCTTGAGGACCCATCGGACCTTTGGAGCAGCTAATAGTTACAAGGCATACTGTAAAAAAAAGTAAAACCGATAAGGTAAATTTTTTCATAGAATAGTGCGATTTAAATGTAAAACGGTGTCTTTTCTGTTTAATTGTCCACATAGGATATTCTCATAATGTAAGGGTAAAAACACTAACTATGAAAACACTTATGAGGAGTGAACTTTTGCTCACTCCGCCAAGTGGTAGCACCATACCTAAATAAAAACCCCGCTTTATAAAAGCGGGGTTCAAAAAAATATTCCAGATATTTTATTTATTCATCATTTGCTTGGCCTCAATACTCAAAGTAGCATGTGGTACGGCACGCAAGCGGGCTTTGTCGATTAGCTTTCCGGTAACGCGACAGATACCGTATGTTTTGTTCTCAATACGCATCATTGCCTTTTCCAGGTGATCTATAAATGTAATCTGGCGACTAGCCATCTGGCTCAGTTGCTCACGCTCCATACTCACGCTGCCATCTTCCATTGTCATGTAACGTCCTTCGTCCATATCACCACCTTCATCTTTGCGGGTAATGAGGCCCTGGAGGTATGCCAGTTCTTTTTTCGCAGCATCTAATTTTTTAGTTATCAACTCTCGGAATTCAGTCAAATCAGCATCAGAATATCTCATAGTAGGTCCGTTGTTTTCAGTAAAATGGGTATCTAAAACAGATTTTGTAAACTCTGGTTCGTATTTAACAGATTTACTTGTTGTTGTTTTTGGTATAATAACTTTTACAGGCTTAGGCGGTTCTTTTTTTACAACCGGCTTAATAGGTGCCTTAATTGAAACTAAAGACTTCGGATCTTTTTCTCCTTTTTTCACGAGTGGTGCCGCCGGCTTAGGAGCAGGTACAGGTTCTGCTTTTTTTGCAACAGGTGCGGGCTTAGGAGCTGGCTTATGTACTGCTTCCTTTTTTGGAGCAGGTTTGGGGGCAGCTTTCGTTACTTTTTTAGGATCAGGTTTTTTTGCAACCGGTTTGGCAGCCGGTTTTTTTGCCGCAGCAGGCTTCACCGCTTTTTTAGGAGCTGGTTTTTTTGCCGCGACTTTCTTCTTGGTAGCCATACAATTAGCCTTTTTTTGAAACAATCACGTTTAGAAAAACATCATTCACCTCAATTTCAATACCATCACTTACTTCCGGCACGATCTCCAGCTTGTCTGCCAGAATTTCGGCGCAAATATAGTCTTTAAACTGTGCCAACGATTCTTTTAAGCCATTAGTTGCTGACACTTTTACATCTATTCTGTCTGTAAGTTCAAAACCGCTGTCTTTTCGGATTTTCTGGATGCGGTTCACGAATTCACGTGCATTCCCTTCATTTTCAAGTTCCGGAGTGATAGTGATGTCGAGGGCTACAGTCAGGCTTCCTTTATTGGCCACAGTCCAGCCGGGAATATCCTCGCTGCTTATTTCAACCTCATGAGCCTGTAATATTACGGGTTCGCCATCAATTGACAAACTATATTGCCCCTCTTTTTCCAATTTTGCTATATCATCCTGTGTAAACTCAGCCAAAGCAAGGGATACAGCCTTCATTTTTGGCCCCAGTTTCTTACCCAGTGCTACAAAATTGGGCTTGATCCTCTTTTTGATAAATCCCTCCGTTTCTGTCAGGTATTGTATCTCTTTTACATTCACTTCAGTCTTTATCAAATCTTCTACTTTTTCCAACTGATCCTTCATTGCTGGATTCAAAACCGGAATAAGAACTTTTTGCAATGGCTGGCGAACTTTGATATTTGCTTTTTTGCGTAGCGACAATATTAAGGATG
>JAEUVI010000393.1 GCA_016787105.1 Chitinophagaceae bacterium
TCGCCTGCAAAGTTTTCATATGTATGGTGTCATTGGCTCAGCTGTTGTTACCGGTATTATTTCAATCTGGCTGATAAAAAGATTCCATATTAAAACTATTCATGGTGAAAAAATAGAAATCCATTCCAAATCATTCAGCAAAGGACAGGTGTACGGAGGTTTATTATTTGGCTTTGGCTGGGCGATGACAGGGGCTTGTCCCGGCCCTCTATTCGCATTAATCGGCAGCGGCTTGCTGGTAGTAATAGTAATGTTATTAAGTGCCATTGCAGGCACATGGATGTATGGATACCTGCGCAACAGGCTTCCACACTAGCACTGTAAAGCATGAAGCAGTTTAAACTTACATGGTTATTAATATTGCTGCTGGCGGGAATTGCAGTATTCACTTTTCTTTTATTAAATAAAGAAGAAAGTAAAGATGAAGAGACTGCACGTAAGAACACTTTACTGCAAAAAGACTCACTTACCGGCGAATGGCATACACCTGATATAAAATCTGTTCCTGCAAATGATGAAGGCGCAATGATATTGTATGGAAGGGATTTAATCGCTAATACCTCCAGGTACTTCGGGCCAAAAGGATCCGTGGCGCCGATAACAAACGGAATGAATTGCCAGAATTGTCACTTAGATGCGGGAACAAAGCTATATGGTAATAGTTTAGCTGCGGTGGCAGCTACTTACCCCATGTACCGAAGCCGAAGTGGTATTATTGAATCAATTGAGTTTCGTATCAACGATTGCTTACAACGCAGCCTGGATGGAAAAGTAATTGACAGTACCAGTAAAGAAATGCGTGCAATGGTTGCTTACCTGAAATGGATTGGTAAGGATGTATCAAAAAAGAAAAAACCAAAAGGAGCAGGTATAGTTGAGATTCCTTTTTTAAACCGTATGGCTGATACTGCAAAAGGCCGTATTGTGTATATGAAAACATGCATTACCTGCCATGGACCCGATGGACAGGGTGTTTATAACAAAAATTCTTCCGGCTATACATATCCTCCATTGTGGGGCAAGCACAGTTATAACAGTGGGGCGGGGCTTTATCGCCTAACCCGTTTTGCGGCTTATGTAAAATATAATATGCCTTTTGGAAAAGCATCTTATACTTCGCCACAGCTTACTGATGAAGAAGCATGGGATGTAGCAGCATTTGTAAATACACAACCGAGAACAATAAAATTTTTCAAACAGGATTGGCCCGATATCAGTAAAAAAGCTGTTGACTATCCTTATGGCCCTTTTACGGATTCTTTTTCCATTACCCAGCATAAGTATGGGCCTTTTGAGCCAATAGCTAAAATGAGAGACTAACATATCTGCTAATCCACAAATAAATCTTTATACAACTGTGCGCCTGGTACTACTGAGTAATGACTCAGATCTGTTATGTTCTCTGCTGCCAATACATCTTCATCAATAAAACAGTTACCTGTACAAAGTGCGGAAGCTTTTTTCAGAATATAAAAAGCCGCGTCGGCAAGTATATCCGGCGTGCGGCTCATTTTCGCTAATGCCTCACCACCCAATAAGTTTCTTACAGCAGCTGTATCTATTGTGGTTCTTGGCCACAGTGCATTCGAAGCAATATTATATTTTTTCAATTCACTGGCCCAACCCATTGCCATCATACTCATATTGTATTTGGAAAGTGTATAAGCAATATGCCCGGCAAACCATTTCGGGTTCATATTTACCGGTGGCGATAGTGTAAGTATATGACCGTTGGAAGATTTTTTTAAATGAGGTATACATGCTTTTGTTACAAAAAATGTTCCCCGTACATTAATATCATGAATAAGATCAAAACGTTTCGGTTCTGTTTGTTCAGTTGGTGTTAATGCAATGGCGGATGCATTGTTAATGAGTATATCTATATGCCCGAAATGATCAGCCGCTTTATCAACGGCAGCCTGAATCTGATCTTCATATCTTATATCACACTGCAAGGCAAGTGCTTTTCCTCCGGCATCTTCTATTTCCTTTGCAGCAGAATATATTGTGCCACCCAGCTTTGCATTTTCTTCGATTGATTTTGCTACCACTACAATGTTCGCTCCTTCCTTAGCGAGCCGCAGCGCAATTGCCTTGCCTATGCCGCGACTTGCGCCCGTAATAAATGCAGTTTTATTTTGAAAAATCATATCAGCTTATTTTTCAATGAAGATAAATTAAAGTATTGACTGCGGTTAAGGACTTTACCCGTAGATGTACGAGTATACCCGTATTTTCAACAAATCAATAAATGGTTAATTATGCTCTGGCAGCATATAAGTTGGAACATTATTTTTGATGACTCAGTTTGATTGAACAGGCTATCTTGCAAAAATCCAATCTATCCCGAAAGCCCTTTGGTATTAAAATCCAGTAACGAAAAACCGCAAGTGCCTGATTAATTGAATTGATACCTATGAACGACCAAATGTCCCGTTGCGATCCATATCTATTAAAAACCGTCGCCTTTAAAGGGTTTAGTAAGAATCCGAGCCTGTAAAAAGCCAACTGTCTGGTTAACGGCATCCCCCTGGTAAGGTATTTCAACAACCCTGGATGAATAGTTCAGGGTTGTTGCTTTTAGTTTTGTTTATTCAGGAAATCCGTTTTGTGAAACCTGGATTACGCCGGCCGGGTTATTGAAATTTATCTCTTTAAAATCCTGCGAAGCTTCTAATCCATCCGGACCGTGGATCCGCCTTGTCTTTGTATTTAACTGGTAGGCTTTATCTGTATAAAATTTTTCTTTTTGTTGGTCCCACCACAGTTCGTCTGTTTTCAATGTATCTCCATTAATATTAATTGCTATCACGCTATCGCGCAGGTATACTTTATTCTGCGTTTCAAAATACTTTCCATACTTCGCATCCAGCCAGCTTTGTCTCTTGGTGGTACTATCAAAAAAATCTACATGCAATGTTTTTGGAAATTCTGCATATGAAGTGTCTGCAGCAGTTTTTGCATTGTGACGCAGCATCAATGGCGATTTCAATTTTGCTTTTACAACACCTTCCTGGCTTAGTAGTGCTTCAACATTCTTTGCTTCTTCTACCAGTTCCTTTGTTTCAGTTAATTCTTTGAATTGTTTATCAGTATTCTCACAACTGAAAACAAAAAAGCAGCCTGTCAACAGGGCTGCCATTGTAAAAAGTTTATGCGGGAATAAATTAATCCACATATTTTCTCTTTTGAAACCAGATATCACTCAGGTTTAGTCCTACTGATACACGGAAGAGGTTTTCTTTTACATAATTGCTGTTATTACCACGCTTGATATACTCCAGCGCAAGATTGATGATGGTAGCTTGGCCTGCAGCCTGCCTGTTATAGTTTGCAAGTGGCAAGCCCAGCCCGAAGGTGAACCCTGTTTGTTTCAATTCCTTACTATCAACATAGATATAATCCGGACCGGTAAAAACACCAACACGGTAGGATACGTTGCTGAAATAATTTCTTTTTGCAGCAGGCCGGAACTGGCCTCCTACACGTACTTCCCAATTATTCTTTACAGCATCAGTAGCATTGTAGAAGCGGTATTTTGTCCATTTTGTCTGTATAAAATCAACACCTAATAACCAGCCGGCTTCTTTTGTTGAGGGTAATTTTTCAACTACAAAACCTGTCCCTACCTGCGATGGATAAATTATTTTTCCTTTTAGGTTTTTTTCATAATCAACACTATCCAGGGTGCGATTGCCTGTTGTAGCATCGTGGGTAAACGTTTCACGAATGATATCCTGCGATGCATTTATTTTCTGCTCCATGTTGCCGTATATGCCAAGCGTAAGGCTAACCGCTTTTGTAAGGTTTGCTTTATACTGTATGCCTGC
>JAEUVI010000443.1 GCA_016787105.1 Chitinophagaceae bacterium
GTTCGTGCAGAACTACCAATATGGAGAAGGATAAAATAAATTGACCAGTTTTAACGGCTACGGCACTCCAGTCTATTGCTAATAATATCATAGTATATGTTCTCTAACGCCTGAATGGCTTTAAAATTTCAAAATAGTGGCAAATATCCTTCAAAAAACATTTGTGAAAGCAGAATTTTTTGCTAATTCGTTCTATGCAGGGATGAAGGGTAGAAAATCAAAGTTTCATAATATCGGCCGCGTAATTACGGGCTTCTCCATCGCTATCAAAATATTCTTCCAGCGTTGGTTCTTCTATAAACGAAACCTTTTCCATCGTTTTTTCTATCACGTCTGTTATTTCCAGAAAGCCGATGCGGTTACGTAAAAAAGCAAACACGGCCAGTTCATTGGCGGCATTCATTACACAAGGCAGGTTACCACCTTTATTCAACGCGTCCATCGCCAATGCCAGGTTACGAAATGTACGCAGATCAGGATCTTCAAATGTGAGCGTATGTACTTTGCGGAAATTATAACGGGGAAAATCATTGGCAATACGTTTGGGAAAAGCCAGTGCATATTGAATCGGCAATTTCATATCCGGCATACCCATCTGTGCTTTGATGCTCCCATCTTCAAACTGCACCATACTGTGAATGATACTCTGCGGATGGATAACCACCTGTATCTGATCCGGATCGAGATTGAATAAAAATTTAGCTTCAATCATCTCCAGCCCTTTATTCATTAACGTGGCAGAATCAATGCTGATTTTAGCGCCCATTCTCCAATTGGGATGCTGCAATGCATGTTCTCTTTTTACATTTACGAGGTAATTTGTTTTTCTTCCCAGGAAAGGACCGCCGGAAGCAGTGAGAATTACTTTTTCGATGCGGTTCCTGGTTTCACCTACAAGACACTGAAATATTGCCGAATGCTCCGAATCTACAGGTATAACAGGCACCCTGTTTTCAACCGCCATATTCATTACAATATCACCGGCTACTACGAGGGTTTCTTTATTTGCCAACGCAATAGCCTTGCCGGTACTTATGGCTTTTAATGTTGGTTTCAGGCCTGCGAAACCGACAATTGCGGCCAGCATCAGGTCATAGCAATCCATTCCTGCTACTTCTTCCAAAGCATTTTCACCGGCAAATACTTTTATATCTTCCGATGACAAAGCATCCTGTACAGCTTTGTATTTCTTTTCGTCACCAATTACAACAATATTGGGCTTGAATTTTTTTGCCTGCTGAACCAGTAACTCATCATTGCTGAAAGCGGTCAGTATTTCAACAGAAAATTTATCGGGATTGGACTGAATAACTTCCAATGCCTGTATGCCGATTGATCCTGTAGATCCAAAAATGGCGATTCGTTTTATTACATGTTCAATGCTCATGTACCAGTTTCTTCTTTTCAGTTTTCAACCCACTGTACCAACTGATCAGCTATTTTCCTGTCGTTGCTTAATCGCGGCACTTTGTTTTGTCCGCCCAGTTTTCCGATTGATTTCATGTAGTCAATAAAACCATTTCTCCGGATAGGCGTAATCTTCAGTGGGCGTAAAATATTTCCCTTTATTAAATCGGCATAATAAGAATTTTTATTCATCAGTGTCTCATCAAGCCGTTTTGAAAAGATACTGATATCCTCTGGTTTATTTTCAAATTCAATAAACCATTCATGGTAGGACTTTCCTTCTCCCTCACTCACATATGGGGCTACTGTAAATTCAGTAATATGAATGTTATCCTCATTGGCTATTTTCATCAGGCTGTACTCTACTTCTTCCCCAATTACATGCTCGCCAAATGCCGAAATAAAATGCTTGGTACGACCAGTAACCACAAGCCTGTATGGGTTGGTAGAAACAAATTTTACCGTATCTCCAATATCGTAAGCCCAGAGACCGGCATTGCTGTTAATAATTAAAGCATAGTTCTCTCCTACTTTCACATCTTTCAATGATAGCCTGGTCGGATTTTCATTAAAAATTTCTCCTGCCGGCACAAACTCAAAGAAAATACCGCTATCTGTATTTAAAAGAAGCCCTTCTTCATTTTGAGAATCCTGGAAGGCAAAAAAGCCTTCTGAAGCCGGAAACGTCTCAATAGAATCAATTTTTTTTCCAATACTTTCAAACAATTTGGCTTTGTACGGCTCAAAGTTGACCCCTCCATATACCAACACTGAAAAATCGGGAAAAATATCCTTGATTTTCTTTCCAGTCTTCGCCATCAATTTATCAAAATACATTTGCACCCATGGTGGTATACCACTAATGAGTGTCATATTTTGGTTTATAGTCTCCTCTATTATTTTATCCAGCTTGGTTTCCCAGTCTTCTACACAATTGGTTTCGTAAGAGGGCAACTGGTTTGTACGTAAGTAATTGGGAATATGGTGATTAACAATACCACTAAGCCTGCCCGTCGGCACGCCACCAATACGCTCCAGCGTAGGCGACCCTGAAAGAAATATCATTTTGCCATCAGCAAACCGACTGTTGCCGGACTCACTCATATAACTAAGGAGTGCATTGCGGGCCGAATTGATATGATTAGAAATGGAATCCTTGGTAATGGGAATGTATTTGGTGCCACTTGTAGTGCCAGAAGTCTTAGCAAAGTAAATGGGCTGTCCCTTCCATAATATATTATGTTTGCCCTCCTTTATCTTGCTGATATATGGCTTTAATTGCTCATAATCACGTATTTGTACTGCTTGTTTATATTGAGCGTAGTTTGTTACCTCATTAAGCCGGTGATCTTTACCGAACTCTGTGACTTTTCCCGTTTTTATCAGCGATTTGAAGATATTTTCCTGATCGGGTACAGCCGTAACCATGCCTTTACGGATGGTTTTATGGACATATGAGGCGAAGGGTTTTGCTAAAAACGATTTGATTTTCATACTAAAACTGCTATGCAAGCGCAACGGTTGCAAATATAGAACTTGAAAGTGCAAACAGGGTTAAATTTGCATATTTAAACACGGATTTACAGTTTGCCGGTTGAATTTTTCCCCTTACCTTTGCTGCCCTAATTTTCAGTATATGTTTGCAGTAGTAAAAATAGCAGGTCAGCAGTTCAAAGTAACAAAAGATCAGACTCTTTATGTTCCTCATGTTGATGGAAATGCCGGTGATAAAATTGATATCGCGGATGTATTGTTAGTAGACAATGACGGAAAACTTTATGTAGGTGATGCAATTAAAGCGGCCGTAAAAGCAGAAATCGTAGGTCATGTAAAAGGTGATACAGTTATCGCTTACAAACAGAAAAGAAGAAAAGGCTTTCATAAAAAGAAAGGTCACCGTACTGCATATACACAAATCAAAGTAACAAGCATTGCTTAACAAAGGTTGTAAGTGATAAGTTATAAGTGTGACGTTCTGATATACGTTTACTTAAAACTTAAAACCCAAAACTTAAAACTCATAAAACAATGGCACATAAAAAAGGTGAAGGTAGCGTAAAGAACGGCCGCGATTCACAAAGCAAACGCCTCGGTGTAAAAATATTTGGTGGTCAGCCTGCGATTTCAGGAAACATCATCGTTCGTCAAAGAGGTACAGTTTATCATCCCGGTACCAATGTAGGTGTTGGAAAAGATTATACATTGTTTGCATTAGCAGATGGTGTTGTTGAATTCCGTAAGGGCAAAAACAACAGGACATTTGTTTCTGTTAACGCTGTTGAAGCAACTGCATAATAACATAGCAATAGCTGCCAGTTTACTGTTTTTAGAAAAAAGTTTTGACAATTTAAAAAAATTGTTACTTTTACTGTAGTTATTTATTTCTAACCTTTAAATTCTAAAACAATGGCAGTAAAGAAAAAAGCAGCTAAAAAAGCTGTTAAGAAAGCAGCTCCAAAGAAAAAAGCAGCTAAGAAAGTAGCAAAAAAGAAAAAATAAGTTTAGAACTTTTTCGAAACTTAATAGAAGTCTTCCGGAACCGGGAGACTTTTTTTATTCTCAATCGCCATTGAGTATTCCTTCATTTTTCATTGGGAAAATCATTGCTCTGAACACAAAAAGCTCCCTACCCTCTTTTGTATTGAATTGATTTTTGAAATTGTGTAGAACAGCATAACGCCAAAAATAAAAAAGAGGTGTAAAGAATAAAGTCCTGGCTAAGCAAGCCGCTCCAAACTACAGAGCCAAGGTGATTTCATAGAATAGAAACCGCATTAGTACCACACCTATCTTCATTACCGGCCATTACAGATAGCCCCGCCGCTTAAAAGAGAACCTGAGTAAGCATTTTCCCTTTTAAACTCTTAGTTCTAAATTGCAATATGGATAATGCCGCAATTGCCGACAAT
>JAEUVI010000441.1 GCA_016787105.1 Chitinophagaceae bacterium
AAAGCTTTAATACGGTTGCAATGGGAACGGATCAATTCAAATACATCAGGATTTTTTTTATGTGGCATAATACTGCTGCCTGTCGTCAACTCTGCTGGAAAAGATATAAACCCAAAATTCTGGTTCAAATACAAGCAGTCATCCATACTGAGCTTTGCCAGTGTATCTGCAACATTTGCCAATGATTGTGCTACGATGCGTTCTGCTTTTCCTCTTCCCATCTGCGCATAAACAACGTTATAGTTCAGATCTTCAAAGCCGAGTAATTCAGTTGTAAGTTTGCGATTAATAGGAAATGAGGAACCATAACCCGCCGCAGAACCGAGCGGATTTTTATTTACAACATCATATGCAGCTTTCAAAGTAATCGTATCATCTACCAGGCTTTCCGCATAGGCGCCAAACCACAAGCCGAATGAAGAAGGCATGGCTAACTGCAAATGCGTATAACCAGGCAGCAAATCATTTTTATATTTTTCGCTTTGTGATTGTAATAGTTCAAAAAACGGCTGAATAGTTTTTGTCAATTCTTCCAATTCATTCCTGAGAAACAATTTTACATCTACCAGAACCTGGTCGTTTCTGCTTCTTGCACTGTGAATTTTTTTTCCAACATCACCGAGCCTTTGTGTTAAAAGCAATTCAACCTGGGAGTGAATATCTTCCACATCATCCTGCAATTTGAATTCACTTTTTTGAATCTGGGAGTAAATTTTTTTTAATTCGATCTGCAGTTGTTTCAATTCCGATTGTTCCAATAACCCGACAGACTCCAGCATTTCAATATGTGCGAGGGAGCCCAATACATCAAAAGCTGCGAGATATATATCCATTTCTCTATCCTTACCAACTGTAAAAACTTCAACTTCTTTTAATGATGTCTTGTCTTTTTGCCAAAGCTTCATAACACTAGCTGGTTTAATAACTGAATGTATAATTCAATTCCCTTTTTGATCTCTTCGAGATAAATATATTCATCTGCTGTATGGCTTCTTGCCGAATCGCCAGGTCCCATTTTCAATGTCTGAAAATTCATCAATGCCTTATCAGAAGTAGTAGGGGAGCCGTAATAAGTCCTGTTGAGATTGAGCCCTGCTTTGATTAATGGATGATCCAATGCGATGGAAGAAGAACGAAGCCTTGTACTCCTTGGTTGTATTTCACTTTTGATATTGGCCTTTATAATCGAAAGGATTTCCTCGAATGTATATAGTTCGTTTACCCTGGTATCAACAACAAATTTAGTCTGGGCTGGTACAACATTGTGTTGTTTGTTTTCTGTTTCGATAACCGTTACACTCATCTTAACAGGACCGAGCAAATCTGAAACCTTATCATATTTGTAAGTTCTGAACCATTCAATATCCGGCAAAGCATGATATAGTGAATTATCTCCTTCTTCTCTCGCAGCATGTCCGGCCCTGCCATGAGCGATACAATCCAGCACCATTAACCCTTTTTCCGCGACAGCCATCTGCATTTGTGTCGGTTCGCCTACAATGCCAAAATCTATTTTATCCATTCGTGGCAGCAAAGCTTCTATTCCATTGTATCCTGATATTTCTTCTTCAGCAGTCGCGGCAAATAAGACATTGTACTTGAGATCTGGTTTATCATAATAATAAAGAAATACGGCCATCAATGATACGAGACAACCTCCGGCATCATTACTGCCTAAGCCAAAGAGTTTGCCATCCTTTTCAATAGGAGTGAAGGGGTCGAGAGTATAACCTTTGTTGGGCTTTACAGTATCGTGGTGCGAGTTGAGTAAGATCGTTTGCTTGGAAGGATCGAAATGTTTATTTCTTGCCCATATATTATTCAGGTGAAATTGTGTACGTACTCCTTTTGATTCAAGAAAAGTCTGGAGTATGTCAGCAGTATTATCTTCTTCCTTACTGAAAGAAGGTGTGGCAATCAGTTTTTTCAATAAACCGATTGCATTTTGCTGCAATATTTCTATGTTGTCATTAGCCATTTACAATAGTTGTTCCTGATTTCCCTTCTAATAATGATTCTAATTCTTCAGCTTTGCCTATAATAACTTTCTTTACGCCATTGTTCAGTGCTGCAAATGCATTGTCCAGCTTTGGAATCATGCCTGCGAAAATTTTTCCCCCAACCCCTGAAGGAGAGGGTTTAAGTTCCTGGTAATAATTCCAGTCTATTTTATTGATAACCGAAGATTCGTCATTTACATCAAGCAATACTCCTGATTTTTCGAAACAATAAATCAATGTTACTTCATATAAAGTACTTAGACCTTTTGCCAACTCCTGTGCAATTGTATCTGCATTCGTATTCAGTAATTGCCCTTTTCTATCATGAGTAATCGGGGCAAAAACAATCGATATATTTTTATCCAGTAAGCTACTTATTAAATCTGCATTAACCGCATCTATATCACCGGCGAAGCCATAATCCATTGTTGGGTGCTGCCGCTTGTGCGCAAGGATTATATTACCATCAGCGCCACTTAATCCGATTGCATTGCATCCATTAGCCTGTAACTGCGCGACAATATTTTTGTTGATATAGCCGGCGTACACCATTGTTACAATCTTCAGTGTTTCTGCATCGGTTATGCGACGGCCATCTACCATTGTTTGCTTCACTTCCATTTTTTCCGCAAGTCGTGTAGCCAGCTTGCCGCCGCCGTGCACCAAAATCTTCTTTCCTCTCAACGATGAAAAATCTTTCAGAAATGAAGAGAGTTTTGTTTCATCATCTATTATATTTCCGCCAATCTTTATAATATTCAGTTTCATTCCCCCATCCGCTAAAGGGGTGTTTTGAGCGATCTGTATATTCTCAGCAATTGTTTGTAACACCTGACTTGTGTTGTAGAGAACTTCTTCATTTTTAAATCTCACAACAGTAAGCCCAAGTTCTTTCAAATTATTCTCTCTTTCCTCATCGTATCTTTTTACATCTTCCAAATCATGTATTCCGCCATCCAATTCAATTACAAGTTTAATTCCATGGCAATAAAAATCGACAATATAATTAGAAATAGGATGTTGTCGTCTGAACTTTAAATGCCATTCATTTATATGAATATGTTTCCATAATATTTCTTCAGCAGGGGTCATGCTGTTCCGCAGTTCTTCGGCTCGTTGAAATATCAGGTGACTTGCACCATAAAACATGTTCTCTTTCATAATGAATCTTCATTAACACCCCTTTAGGGGATGGGGGTTAATATTTCCGAAAGAACTGTCTGCGCTGCCCATACCCGGTTTCCTGCTTCCTGTGTTACCAGGCTATTGGGGCCATCCAGTATCTCATCACTTAATTCCACATTTCTTCTTACCGGTAGGCAATGCATCACTTTCGCATTGTTTGTCTGTTTTAATTTTTCATTTGTCAGCATCCATCTTGGGTCATTGCAATATATCCTTCCGTAGTCAGTATAGGTACTCCAGTTTTTTACATACACAAAGTCAGCGCCTTTTAATGCCTCATCCTGATTTTGTGTAATCGTTGCTCCTTTTGTAAACTGTTCATCCAGTTCATAATCTTCAGGATGTGTAATTACAAAATCAGCCTCTCCCCATGCATTTATCCATTGGGAAAAACTATTAGCTACGCATTGCGGCAGCGCTTTTACATGCGGTGCCCAGGTTAAAACAATTTTAGGTTTGGTACTAACCCCTGAAGGGGAATTATTAAGGCTTTCCTGTATGGTGATGATGTCAGTCAAACTCTGTAATGGATGCAATGTGGCGCTTTCCAAACTTACGACAGGTATGCCTGCATATTTTATAAATTGTTTTATATACAATTCACTGTAGTCGTCTTCCTTATTTTTCAAAGAGGGAAATGTTCTGATAGCAAGTATGTCAAAATATTTTCCAAATATTGGTGCTGCATCTTTTACATGCTCAACCGTGCTGCCGCTCATGATCGCTTCTTCTTCAAATTCGAGTGCCCAACCCTCACTACCTACATTAAATATGATTGTTTCCATTCCCAGGTTTTGTGCTGCAACTTGTGTACTCAGGCGTGTTCGCATACTGGGATTCAGGAAAAGGCAACCGATTCTTTTATTCGCGCCAAGCGTTTTATCTTTTAATGGATTAGCCTTGTATTCCAACGCTTTTTTTGCGAGAGCATTGATAGCCTCCCCAACCCCTCCAAAGGAAGAGCTTACGAGGTCGTTTACAGAAGTGAAATTTTTCAATTTTCAGTACTTTATCTTTTACTCAAAAATTTGCAAGAAACGAACTATCGAAAAATCATTGCCAATGATTCTTGTGACTAATCTGACTTTTATGACTATTTATACTTTTTCAGCCGTCAATACACTTACTTCTTCTTTCAACGCTTCAATAAAATCTTCTGCGTCTCTTTTCTTCAAGGCAAGAGAAGGCAGCAAGCGAATTACATTCGGTTTTGCCTCACCGGTAAATATTTTCTGATTGGTCAAGAGATTTTTCTTAAGGTCTTTTAATTCTTCACTTACGTCAAATCCAATCATCAGGCCACGACCGCGAACATTTTTTATGCCCGGAATATTTTGCAATTCATCTTTCAGATATTTACCAACCATTACAGCATTGCCCATCAGTTTTTCGGATTCTATTGTTTCAAGTACCGCCAATGCAGCAGCACAAGCGAGATGATTTCCTCCGAATGTAGTGCCAAGTAAAAAATGTTTGGGTTTAATATGCGGTGCTACAATGATGCCGGCAACAGGAAAGCCATTACCCATACCTTTTGCCATAGTATAAATATCCGCGCTGACGCCAGCGAAATCATGGCTGAAGAACTTACCTGTTCTGCCATACCCGCATTGTACACTGTCTGCTATATAAACGGCGCCATGCTTATCACAAAGCCGGCGTATCGATTTTAAAAAACTTTCATCAGCAATATTAATGCCTCCGACGCCTTGTATTCCCTCTATAATAACAGAAGAAATTTCTTTACCGTTTTTACTGAAACATTCTTCCAATGCTTCTTCATCATTGAACGGAAGAAAAATTATATTCTCTGTTTCGTTAACAGGGGCAACAATATTTTTATTATCTGTCGCGGCAACAGCCAATGATGTACGACCGTGAAAAGACTTGCTGAACGCAATTACTTTTTTTCTTCCATTATAAAATGAAGCAAGCTTCAATGCATTTTCATTCGCTTCTGCTCCGCTATTGCAAAGAAATAACTGGTAATCTTCTTTTCCGGAAACTTTGCCAAGCTTTTTTGCCAGTTCTTCCTGTAATGGAATTTTTATAGAGTTGGAATAAAAAGCAATCTTTTCCAGTTGTTCTTCAATTCGTTTTACCCAATGCGGGTGCGTATGTCCGATACTGATTACTGCATGACCACCATATAAGTCAAGATATTGCTCACCTTTATCATCCCACACATAAGAACCTTTTGCTTTTACAATAGCGATGTTGTTAATGGGATATACGTCGAATAAGTTCATTGTTAGGTTGTAAGT
>JAEUVI010000445.1 GCA_016787105.1 Chitinophagaceae bacterium
CAATAGCCAATTTTTTTCCAGGGCGAAAAAAGCCCGTAAAACACATTGGATTTACGGACTAAACAGGTTTTATGTTTCAGTTCTCTATTTCATTTTCAATGTAATTTTTCCGCTTCCTGCATGCACTTTTACCAATGCGCCACCGCCGTTCAGTGTGCCTGTCATATCATCATCTTCTTTTGAGCCGCTGAAATTTGTAAGTGGATCTACTTTTATTTTATTACCATGCAGGTCAAGGTTTACGCCTTTGTCCTTTGGAAGCGACAATGTGATGTTGCCTCCGGAGTTATCAAGCTTTACATAGCTTCCCAATTTCACTACTTCCACATCAATGTGGCCGCCGCTTGTAGATGCTTCCACGCTGCATGCAAGCCTGTTTAAATCTACACTGCCACCGGATGTATGTGCGTATAACTCACCTTCAATATTATCGCCACTTACAGATCCTCCGCTTGTTCTTGCATTTACTTTACCACTCAGGTCACGAAGTGTTAATGAACCTCCTGATGTATTCAGTTCAATATTCCCGGTACAGTTCTTTGCCTCAATGCTGCCGCCGCTTGTTGAAAGATCGATATCATCCTTCGCATTGTGCAATGAAATACTGCCGCCTGAAGTACGTCCTTTGATAACGCCGCTTACATCATCAACAGTTAAACTACCACCGCTTGTTTTAAAATCCTGTGAGCCTGACAGGTTGGATAATGCAATACTACCGCCGCTGGTAGAAAGTTTGGTAGCAATATCTTTCGTTACATATATTTTGAAAGAAATACTGAGGCCTTTTTTCCAATTAAAGTTGATTTGCTTTTTTTGTTTTGCGATAGCAGATAATTGTCCGCCGGATACGCCTATCTCCAGAGTATAATTTTCATCCAGTCTTTTCTGAATTTCATCTTTATTTAGGAAACTATTGCCCTTCCAGTTGTTCGCACGTACATACACTTCTATGCGTGCTTCTGATGCGGCCACACCTTCTACAGTGATAGAGCCTCCTGATGTTTCAACCAACACTTTCTGCAATGATTCATTACTCAGCGATTTTACAATATATGGATCTTTTTCAGCATTAAACTGTGCGTTCACCGCTATTGCGAATGCGGATACTAATAAAAGAGAAAATAACTTTTTCATGTGCTAATGTTTATTTGTGATTTTGATTTTTATAAAATTTTATGTTATCAGCTTTCTATTCTTTGTTCATCGTCTGTTGTGTCACTCACTTGTACGTTCGGTTCGTTATTCGGCCTCATCCTCCACCTCCTTCTCCCAAGGAGAAGGAGCGGCAATGTAAATCTTTAATCATCTATATCACTACCACATCAGCTTTAGTTCATTATTCTGCATTTTCGAAGACTCTTGTTTCTATTCGCTTTTCCGAAAAGCGAGGGCTGTGGACTGATAGCCTTCTCCTTTGGAGAAGGTCGGGATGAGGCCACCACATCAACTTTAGTTCTTTGTTCTGCTTTTGTGGCGACTCCTGTTTCTATCCGTTTTTCCGAAAAGCATGGGCTGTGTGCCATTCCTCTTCTTCGGAGAGGTCAGGTGAGGCCTTTATTCTGTCCTTAACGATTTCACCGGGTTTGCATTCGCTGCTTTTATCGCCTGGTAGCTCACTGTCAATACTGCTATCAATACAGATATAATACAAGCAGCTGCAAACACCCACCACTGAATGTTCACACGATAAGGATATTCCATCAACCATTTACTCATCAGCCACCATGCAACCGGTGCTGCCAGTACAAATGAAATGATAACGAGTTTTACAAAATCCTTTGATAGCAAAGTTGTGATACCGGTTACAGAAGCTCCCAGCACTTTACGTACACCAATTTCTTTTATCCGGTTTTCTGCCATATAAGTAGCGAGGCCAAACAAACCCAGGCAGGAAATAAAAATGGTAAGGCCAGCAAACAATGCGGCAAGTGTACCTTGCTGTTGCTCGTTTTCAAACTTGCGGGCATATTCCTCATCTACAAATTTTATATCAAAAGGAAATTCCGGGTTATACTTTCTGAAAATTTTTTCGGTGGCTTTTATATTGTCAGCCATCGTGTTTTTGTCATTAAATTTTATGAGTGTTGTTTCAAACCAATTGCCAGCTGCACCAAAAATAAGTGTTGGCCGTATAGGCTCGTAAGGATTTGTAAGAATGAAATCTTTTACAACGCCAACTATATGCCACTCTCTTCCATTGTCTTTTACAATTTTACCAATCGGTTCTTTGAATTTCATTACTTTCAATGATGCTTCGTTGATGATCATCGCGCTTGAATCCGTAATGAATTGCCTCAAATCGAAATCCCTGCCGGCAGTAAACTTCAACCCGACTGTTTTTGCAAGACTTTCATCTGCATAAAAGCGATAAAAATCAGTTTTATCATTTGGGTCTTTTCCTTCCCATTCCTGTCCCCAGCCATCACTCCATACATTGGTAATAGGCGAATTTGTTTTTACCATGGATGTTGCTATTCCAGAGGAAAGCATTTCATTTTTGATGACAGTATAATTTTTCTTCAGATCGCCGGTGAGGTAATGAAAGGCAAGATGGTTTTTATCATAACCATTATCCCTGTTCTGGGCATAGTCTATCTGTTGCTTTACTATAATGGTACAGATAATAAGAACGATTGCAAACCAGAATTGCAGCACTACTAATATTTTGCGTGGCGTAACCAATGCGTTTGCCTTTTTGAAAGTGCCTTTCAATACTTTTACAGGCTGGAATGATGAGAGAAAGAATGCAGGGTAACTACCAGCAAGTAATCCTGTAAACAGGATGAAGCCGATGCCGGATATCCATGTGTAAATATTTCCAAAATCCAGGAAAAGCTCTTTCTGCGTCAATTTATTGTAAGCAGGTAATGCCAATAAAACGATAGCAACGGCAACAATTCCTGCGAGAAATGCAAGCAAAATGGACTCGCCGATAAACTGGCTGATGAGTGATGATTTTTGTGCGCCGACAACCTTTCGTATACCAACTTCTTTTGCTCGCTTCTCACTACGCGCTGTACTCAGGTTCATAAAGTTGATACAGGCGATTAATAATATAAACGCGGCAATGGTGCCGAACAATTTTACAAACGTCATCCGGCCCCCATTATCTTCTACTCCATTTGTAAAGCTTGAATAAAGCCTCCAGCGGCTGATTGGATAAATAAACATCTCCCATTTATCCTTTTTCGCTTCTTCATCATATTTCTGTTTGAGTACCTGTATTTTTGGTGCAACGGAAGCATAAGTTGTATTGGGTTTCAGTAATACATAAGTGCGTGTACTATTATTGCCCCAGTTGCTATCATCTTCATTGCGGTATTGCAAATAAGACCAGGGTAGTATGTATTCAGATTTGAAACGTGTATTATCCGGAAAATCTTTTGCAATACCTGTAACAGTGAAATTATCCGTGTTATCAACCTTTACTATTTTCCCCATCGCATCTTCATTACCAAAAAGACTTTTTGCAAGTTTTTCAGTAAGCACAATGGAATGCATATCGTTTAGCGCTGTCGCCGGATTTCCTTTTAATAAGGGAAAGCTGAATAACTGAAAAAAACCTGTATCTACAATATTTCCCTGGCGCGAAATTTTTTTCTCACCAACTGTCAGTAGGAAATTGCTTTCCCAATTTACTCGTACAGCTCTTTCTACTTCGGGCAGATCATGTTCCAGTGTTCTTGCCAGTATTTTCGGAGTTGTATTCCAGCACATTTTCTTACCATCGAATGAAGCACGGTTCCATGCTTCATATATCCTGTCTTTATTTTTATGAAACTGATCGTAGCTTAACTCACTTTGTATCCACAGCATTATTAAAATAGCACTGGCCATACCAATAGCAAGGCCAACAATATTAATTGCGGAAAATCCTTTGTTGCGTAATAAATTTCTGTAAGCGACTTTAAAAAAATTGCGAATCATATGCTTTGTTGTGCTGTAAAATAGAGTTGTATTTTTTTGCAGTCTTACTGGTGCCAACAAAGTGCCGGATGGTCATCTTAGTGATTTACAGTTGTATAGTTATACAGGCTATACATGCCAGTTCGTTTTCGATACAGAAACTGTCCGGTTTTGATACACTTTATAAACTGCTTATACGCTCATTTTCATAACCAAATGTGGGACGAAGGGGCCAGGGGTATTGTTACAGCGAGCTTAGGTTTTTGATTAAAATAATTTGGAGGTAGCTTTTAATGAACCTAAATGGGAAAGACAACATCTTTTTTGATCGAAGTAGCAGGTTCTTTATCATCTTTAAAAAGATGATGAAGAATATAATGCTGTTGGCGAGTTCACTATAATTATCCAAATAGCTACCAGGCCATCACTCCGTACGGAGTGACTTTACCGGGTTTGCTACTGCGGCTTTTATTGCCTGGAAACTAATTGTAAACATTGCGATAACGATAGCACATAATCCGGCAGCCACGAACATCCACCATTGTATTTCTATTCTGTATGTAAACTTTTGCAGCCATTTATTCATAGCCCACCATGCCACCGGCGCTGCTACCAGCAATGCCAATATCACCAACTGTATATATTCTTTGGATAATAGCCGTACAATACCGGAAACAGAGGCGCCCAATACTTTTCTTATTCCTATTTCTTTAGTTCGCTGAAAAGCAGTTAGTGTTACCAGTCCAAATAATCCAAGACAACTGATAAAAATGGCAATAATAGTTGCAAGATTGATAAGCGTGGAAAGATTTCTTTCCTGTACATATAATCTTTCCAGTTCTTCATCATAAAATGTGTAGGAAAAAGTTTCAGGGGGATAAAACTGGTACCATGCTTTTTCTATTGCTTTGATAGTCGCCTGCCATTGCGAAGGGTCATGACTTTGCAATTTAATATTGAAAGTATTCTGATTGCCTTTATCACTTGACAATGCGGCAGGTTGAATCACTTTATAAAAATCCTGGAGATGAAAATCTTTAACCACACCTACTATCGGGTATTTTCCATCGCTTTGTCCTATGAATTTGCCCAACGCATCTTGCGGTGACGAAAATCCAAATGCACGAACGGCCGATTCATTTATTACAAATTCATTCGTTGTATCAGATACATGCAGGTTCCTGCCGGCGAGTAATTTTAACTGGTACAAATTAATATAAGCTGTATCAACCCATTTTTTAAATACCTGGCGGGCAATGGGCTCTTTTCCATCTTGTGCATATTCATATTCACTTGAAGAATAGCCATCTGATAATGGAGAATTTCCCAACGAAATTCCTTGTATCCCCTTTTCTTTTTTTAATTCATTAAACAGGGTTATTTTTTTGTTTTCATACTTATTATCAAAAACATACTTCCAGGGAATATTTACAAGCAGTACAGCATCTTTATCAAAGCCCATATCGCTTTTGACAGTATACTGCAGTTGACGGCCAATAATCAAGGCGCAGGTAATAAAAATAAGCGCTATTACAAACTGGAAAGTAATAAGTACTTTTTGCAGGCTGAAGCGATACCCGGTTTTTTTACTAACCAGGAAACTACGAAATACATTTATTGTTTTTACCCTTGTAATTAACCATGCGGGATATATACCTGCAAGTAATGTAATGAGAATAATTAAGAGGAACATTACACCTGCCAATTGCCAGGCGTTTCCGAACGGCGTTATTCCTTCGGGGATAATATCTTTTAAAAGCCAGAAACCAAAAATGCTGAGAAAGCTGGAAAGCATTCCTGCGATTAAAGTAGTTAATAATGTTTCACTTAAAAATTGGGTAATCAATTGTGATTGACTGCTGCCCAGCGTCTTTCTTACTCCTATTTCTTTTGCCCGTTGGGGAATGCGGGCTACACTCATGTTTACATAGTTAATACAGGCAAGTAATAAAAGAAATATACCAATACCAATTAACCCGTACAATACAGGTTTACTTGCCTTTCGAAAATTATATTCCTGTATGTAAGTTGAGAAATGAGAAGCATTTAATGGTAGTAATTCAAACCAGCGTTTGGATTTGAAAGAGTTTTCACGTTTCTCTTCAAATTCTTTCCACTTCTTATTGGCTATGCTTTCTACCTGCTTCAGTACTGTCGCCGGGTTTGTTCCTTGTTTTAGTTGCAGGTATAATTTGTCTGTTCCGTTTGTATTTGTCCAGGATGAAAGCTCGTACGGCTTTGTTGATAATACAATAAACTCCTGGCCGGTAAACTCTGTGGGAGAGGTAATGTCAGCTACAATTCCGGTTATCGTTCTTTGTGTCGTATCCCTGCCATAATAAGTAAGTGTATTATTTATAATTTCATCCATGCGCATACCGGGAAAATATTTTTTAGCGCGGCTTTCAGTAAGAACGACACTTTCAGGTTTAGTAAGTGCGGAAGATTTATTGCCGGCTATCCAGTGGTAGGGAACCATGTTAAAATAATTGGAATCGGTGGCAACGATATTCGCGGGATCATCAACAATCAAAGGCGCTGTTGAATTGCTATTCACTTTTACGGCATTCATCCATTTTCCATGTACAGCTACTGTATTTTCAAGGCCGCTTATCTGCTCACGTACTGAAAGGTATAACGGAGCTGATACACCGCCATTGTATGATTCTTTATCATCGAATATAAATCCCGATATTACACGATAAATTCTTTCTTTTCCAGGCACATTTTTTTCATAGCTGAATTCATAGCTTACAATGCGGAAAATAATCCAGCAGGCGCTTATGCCTATTGCAAGCCCGAATATATTCAGCGTTGTAAATAAACGATAGCGCCACAAATGCCGCAATGTACTGGTGAAGTATTTCTTTATCATGGCTTTCCTGTTACAAGGTTTTTAATTTTACTCTGTACGGAGCGACTTTACCGGGTTCGCTATTGCCGCTTTGATTGTTTGAAATGCCAGCGTTATCAATGCAATCAACACCATGGATAAGCCGGCTGCAATGAAAATCCACCAGCTGATAGCGGTACGGTAAGCAAAATTTTCCAGCCATTTATTCATCCCCAGCCATGCCAATGGCGCTGCAATAATGAATGCGATGATGACCAGCAAAATAAATTCTTTAGATATCAGCGCAACGATATTGGGTACAGATGCGCCAAGTACTTTTCGTACGCCAATTTCTTTGGTTCGCTGAGTGGTTGTATAAATTACGAGGCCCAGCAATCCAAGACAACTGATAAAAATGGCAAGACCGGTAGACCAGATCAGCAGTGTTGAAATATTCTGTTCAGCTTCATAATACTTCCTGAGATTTTCATCAAAAAAACTATACTCAAAATCATCTTCCGGGTATACTTCCTTCCACAGTTTCTCTATTTTACTGATGGCTGTTTTCCATGAATTGCTTCCTGGTTGCTGCGGTTGTAACGCTATCGCTACGTTGATTTGATTATTTGCCATACAGCCAATAACCAATGGCTTGATTGGCTCATGCAATGACAGTTGATTAAAATCTCTTACTACACCTACTATCGGAACTTGTTTGTCGCTCCAGTTTATATATTTTCCGATAGCCTGCTGCGGATTTGCGAAGCCAAGTATGCGTGAATAGGTTTCATTTATTACAAATGACTTTACGGTATCTGATTGTTCATTATTTACACCTGCCAGCAATTTGAGTTTATATAAAGGGATGTAGTTACTATCGCCATATTTCTGTTGCACATCTGTTTCTATTTCTTTTTTTCCGTCTTTATACTTCATCGTACCGCTCCATGTACTTGGGGTGGATGGAGGATTTGTATTCAGGCTAACCATTGCTATGCCAGGTATGGCCCGCAACTTATCTGTCAGTACTAGCCGTTTAGTTCTTGAAGTATTATAAAAATTTGTCTGGAGGTTAATAATCGCATCTTTCTTAAAGCCAAGATCTTTATTAAGCGAAAAAGTGATTTGCTTGCTGACCAGTATTGCTCCCATGATAAAGACCTGCGCAATTACAAACTGGGAAATGGTTAATGATTTGCGCAGCCAGGCATTTCTTGTTTTGCCCGTATTGGTATAAGCCTGGTTTTTTAAAACCAGTACAGGCTTGTATCCTGAAAGAACAAGTGCAGGATAAAAGCCGGATAAAGCAGTAACAATAATTATCAGCGATAATAAAAAGATAATTACGCCCGGCTGCTCTGTTATACTAAAATGTAAATCTTTCGGAATGAAACCGGCAAAAGCTTTTAACAATAATGGCATAAGAACAATAGAGATGAGCGTGGCAGCAAAAGTCAGCAAAAAAGTCTCGGCCAGGAATTGCACTATCAGTTGTTTTCTCGAACTGCCCATCGTTTTGCGGATACCAATTTCTTTTGCACGTTGTGCGCCATGTGCTGTTGTAAGA
>JAEUVI010000451.1 GCA_016787105.1 Chitinophagaceae bacterium
GGCTTTGTATACTGATTTAATAAATGCCGGTTATAAAGTAATCATTCCTGATCAGCGTGGCAATGGAAAATCTGACAAGCCGCACGACTCAACAGCATATGATAATGATGCTGAAGCAAAAGACATTATGCTGCTGGCGGATAAACTGAAATTAAAATCGTACAATGTTATTGGTTATTCCCGTGGCTCCATTATAACTGCACGCTTATTGGTATTGGATAAACGGGTAAAGAAAGCAGCGCTTGGTGGTATGGGTTCCGATTTTACCAATCCGCTCTGGCCGCGTCGGATCATGTTTTATCATGCTTTGCGTGGAGATTCCGTGCCCGAACTACAAGGCATGGTTAATTATGTAAAGCAACAGGGATTGGATCAAATCGCTTTGGCATATTTGCAAAGATCACAACCATCCACCAGTAAAGAAGCGTTGGCAAAGATTAAAAAACCTGTATTGATTATCTGCGGCAATGAAGATTCTGACAATGGCTCGGCAAGTGAACTTGCATCGTTGATACCAGGTGCTGTTTATAAAACCGTTCCCGGCGTACACAATGATGCTTATCACAAAAAGGAATTCAGCACGGAAGTAATTTCATTTCTAAGAAAATAAAACCTGCCTGCCTCAACCAGCCTTCTTTGTGCTGCAGGTTTTGATTCCAATTAATGAATACAAAGGGCATGAGCCGATGATGCTGGTAAGCAAGAATATGCCTCCGATTACAAGCAGTACAATCCCGAACACTCCTGTTACAACGTTTGTATAGTACAGATAGAAAAATACTATTGCCAGGATGATGCGGATGAACCTGTCGGCAGTACCCATGTTCTTTTTCATATGTTGAGTTTTTGTTTAAACTAAATACTATGTAAAACTACTTTCCGGAAAAAAGTTAAATCGTGACTTGTGTCACAAAGGTCAATGATTTTACACCCCATTTACCAGGATGGATAGAACAGGAAAGGAATTCCGGGAAATAATGGGTCAACGAAGTATGCGCATTTATTTCCTTAAAAACACATTAAGACTTTGCAGCTTTGTGAGGAACATATCATTAAAATAAAAAAGCCCCCGTTCGGAGGCTTTACCAATTTATTCAACCAGGATTACTAAACAGCTTTCGCTTCTACAGCAATATTTCGTCTTTCTTTTGCCTGCTCAATAAAATCTTTCGCCTGCTGGTAATAAGCATTTGCAAATTCTTCAGAAGGAGCGTTTTTATTTATCTGTAATACCAATTCACTGAAACTTACCAGTTCACTGAAATATCCTTTTTGTACAAAATGTGTATCAAAGTCACGGATGATACCAGTTTGTGTATTACACTGTATACCCTGGTTCAATAACAATGCTTTTGCTGTATGTACAAAGCCTGCATAAGCGTGATAAATACCGTCAGCCCATGCTTTATTATCCAAACATTCTTTTGCTAAATCCACCTTCTCTTCCGCTTCCATGATCAATGTAGCAACCAGGTCAATCATCACTCCTGCGCACTCACCTACACCAATCGCAGTTGAGTATTTTTCAGAATGGCCCCAGTCAACATAATCTTCATCCAGCAATGTTTCCAGATCTGCCAATGGCTTCAGCAATTCATAAAAATATCTTTCACCAAGGCGTGCTGTATAGTCTGTAAATGTTTCTGCTTCTTTTGCATTCGTCTTGTAATCATTCAGCAGATAACGCAATACATCCGGGCCTCTTTTGCTGGGTACTTTTATTACTTTATCTGCGATGCGGGCTTCACCGGCGCCTAATACAGCACCTCCAATCAATACTTGCAAAGCAGGTAATACTTTGCCTTTCGCTTTTAACGAACTGCCATGAAAACCGATTGCAGCCATCCCATGCTGTCCGCATGAATTCATACAACCACTTATCTTGATGGATATTTCTTTATTGTATAAAAATTCAGGATACTCTTCATCTATCACCTCTGATAATACTTTACTGATGCCTGTACTGCTGGAGATACCGAGATTACAGGTATCTGTACCAGGGCAAGCAGTGATATCTGCTGTACTTCCAAATCCGGGTTCTGCAAGATTTTCGCTTTCCAATACTGCATATATATATTCAAGGTGCTCTGGTTTTACAAAGCGGAATTGCAATCCCTGGTTAACAGTTACGCGTACATCATCAGCAATCACCGGTCTTAGTTTTTCTATCAGCCTGCGGCTTACATCTGAGTGTATATCGCCAATCGGCACCCGCACATATACTGCAAAATAACCTTGCTGCTTTTGCGGCATCAGGTTGGTTTTTTTCCAGATTTCAAACTTGTACGGATTTTTAATAGCAGGAACATCAGCCGGCAATTCATATGTTGGTAAAACAAAGTTATCATAGCCGGCTGTATCAACAGGATAGCTATGATAAGGTAGTGCTGTTTGCTCAGCTGCTACCAGTTCATTGAAGGCATCAAGCCCGATTTTCTGAATCAGGAATTTCATACGTGCTTTATGGCGACTGGTTCTTTCACCGTGACGGTCAAATACACGCAGTATGCTTTCCAGGTATGGAATCAGTTTATCTTCTTCAAGAAACTCGTGTGTTGTTTTTGCCAGAAAAGGCTGGGCGCCGAGGCCACCACCAATTAATATTTTAAATCCTCTTTGAATTTTTCCATTCACTTCACGTATACGAGGAATAGCGCCAAGGTCATGCATAAAAGCAAAGCCTGTATCCTTATCACTGCTTGAAAAAGCTATTTTAAATTTTCGGCCCATATCCTGGCAGATAGGGTTGCGAAGAAAATATTCAAAAGCAGCATGAGCATATGGCGTCACATCAAACAATTCTTCAGGATCAATGCCGGCTTGATCAGAAGCTGTAATATTTCTTACCGTATTGCCACAAGCTTCACGGATTGTTATACTATCCTTTTCCAGTTCTTCCCATAGTTGCGGAGTGCGATCGAGGCTAACAAAATGTATTTGTATATCCTGCCTTGTAGTAAGGTGAAGGTTGCCTGTTGCATATTCGTCGGATACATCGGCAATACGTTTCCATTGAGCAAGTGTCATTTTACCATAAGGCAGTTTAATACGTACCATTTGTACACCCTTCTGGCGCTGGCCATATATGCCACGTGCAAGGCGCAGGCTGCGGAATTTTTCATCCGGTACTTTGCCGTCGCGAAACTCTTTGATTTTTCTTTCGAGCTCAATGATATCTCTCTCTACAATCGGGTTCTCTAATTCAGTCCGAAAACTTTGCATACTTCGTATTTATAGTTAGTTTATAAACAAAAAAACTTCCGCAGGTTGTGCGGAAGCTTTTAATACAAGACAATTATATCTATAGCTTACCCGCACGTTACCAACCAGCAACATGATTTACAACAACAAATAAACGATGGGGTAAACATTTAATCTACTTTTTTAATGGACTTTACAAAAGTAATACAGATGAACGATAGCCCAAAATTATTTAACAAAGAATAGGATAACGATTGTTTGTATTGTCAGTTGTTTTATGATACAGCAAAACTTGTCGCTGTTTTTCATATCTTCCTTATATATATAACGATTGCTTATGAATAAGAACAACCTCTTTCGCTGGTCTATCGTAGCGGCACTAGCAGGTTTTATTTTTGGTTTTGATACTGTTGTTATTTCAGGTGCAAACCTGCCAATCAAGGAATTATGGCATACCTCACCTCTCTTTCATGGTTTCTTTATCATGTCAATGGCGCTTTGGGGAACAGTACTTGGTGCTATATTCGGTGGTGTGCCTACAGACAAATATGGTCGCAAGAAAGTATTGCTGTGGGTAGGAATACTATTTGCGGCCTCAGCTTTTGGATCAGCACTGGCGCCCGATCCATATACATTTTCATTTTTTCGGTTCATTGGTGGCGTAGGTATTGGGGTTTCATCAGTAGCGGCACCTACATATATCGCAGAGATATCAACTCCGGCTACCCGTGGAAGACTGGGTGCTATGTACCAGTTCAATATCGTTTTCGGAATACTGATTGCTTTTTTATCCAACTACTTTTTACAAGGAGTAGGCGGTGAAAATGACTGGCGTTGGATGTTAGGGGTACTTGCGATTCCTTCTATTATTTATACTGTGATGGTTATTGGTATACCGGAAAGTCCACGCTGGCTGATAAGCCGTAAGAATGATATCGCAAAAGCAAAAGATATTATGACACAGATGGGAGTGGTAGATACAAATGCTGAAATAGAATCTATCATTGCTGCGAACAAATTGGAATCACAGGGAAAAGATGTGAATTTTTTCAGTAGTAAATACAAACGAATTGTATGGCTGGCATTTATGGTTGCATTTTTTAACCAGCTTTCTGGCATCAATTTTATTCTCTACTATGCACCGGAAATCCTGGAAAGAGCAGGACTGGCAGCAAAAGATTCATTAGCCAATTCCATATGGATTGGCGGCACTAATCTAATCTTTACATTCGTTGGCCTTTATTTGATTGATCGGCTGGGGCGAAAAACTTTATTAATCCTTGGCTCTTTCGGCTATATCATCAGCCTTTCCATGGTTGCATACGCCTTTTATTCGCATGCCAGTGCAGGATTTCTGATGACATCTCTATTACTATTCATCGCATCACATGCTGTTGGACAAGGCGCCGTTATCTGGGTATTTATTTCGGAAATATTTCCGAATAAAGTGCGGGCACTTGGACAATCTTTCGGAGCCAGTGTACATTGGGTATTTGCCGCGATTATTACATTGGTAACACCTGCATTCCTT
>JAEUVI010000454.1 GCA_016787105.1 Chitinophagaceae bacterium
GGCAACATCCAGTCCAGTTCAACCGAATTTTCGGGTCGAAGATTAATGCGCTCTAATCCCGCTGCTGCGAAAATTGCTCCGCTCCAATTGCTTTCATCTAATTTTTTCAATCGTGTATTGACATTGCCACGAAGATTTTCAATTTTATGATGAGGAAATTTATTCAGCCATTGGGCCTTACGGCGAATGCTTGAAGTGGCTATCGTGAAAGTTGAGGCGTGAGAAGTGAAAAGCTTTTCAATGATCGGTGTGGCTTTCACGTTTGACGTCTCACCTTTCACGACGAGTAAATCTTTATAGCTTCCTCTCTTCAACACCGCAGCTTGCACAATTCCTTCCGGCAACTGCGTCGGTACGTCTTTCATGGAGTGAACCGCAATATCAATCTTGTCGTTCAGCAATGCAATGTCAAGACTTCTTGTAAATATTCCCTGCACACCCATTTCGTACAATGGTGTTTTCAGGTCAATATCGCCTTCGCTCTTTATATAAGTTAATTCAGATTGATAACCGGATGCAGCGAGTAAGTCTTTTACCTGCGTAGCCTGCCATACAGCCAATTGGCTTTCCCTTGTTCCTATCCTGATAATTTTGTTCATCCTGCAAAATTAATCAGTACCGGTGGCAATAAATTCATTGATAGCTTCTATGTAGTAGCAGCCTTTCTGGTTTTGCTTGCGCATTTTAGTGGCCATACCGCTTACCACCTGCTGTATTTTATTTCCGGGAGGAAATGTGTAATGTTCAGAAAGTGTTTGTGTATATAAGGAACAGCTTTTCATTTCTTCCAGTTTATTCTTCACTGCTTTTAAAACCGGAACATTTTTGCGCATATCATACCATTCTGTAAAATCTGAGATATGCTCTGCTATAATTTCTTTTGCTTTGGGAACTTCTGCCTGGCGTTTTGCCAATGTTTCATCTTTCAGTTTCGAAAGTTCATCCACATTTACAAATGTTACCTGGGGCAACTGCTGCGCTGTCTGTTCTACATTGGATGGAACAGAAAGATCGATTATTAGCTTTTCTGAGCTATTAGCAAAATGTGAAGCCAGGATAATCGGTTCAGTCGCATTCGTAGCAACAAGAATAATATCTGATGACGTGATTTTTTCAGGCAATTGGCTCATCGGCGCATAATGAAGGCCGAGTTCTTTTGCAAGTGCTTCCGCTTTTTCTTCCGTACGGTTAATAAGTGTAATGTGATTGGCTTCTACATAATCCGCTAAGTTCTTGCAGGTATTGCGGCCTATTTTTCCTGTGCCAATCAACAGAATATTTTTTGATGAAATATCTTTTACATTTTCACGGATGTATTGTACTGCTGCAAACGAAACAGAGACTGTACCGCCGCTTAAAGCAGTTTCATTTTTAACCTGCTTGGATGCCTGCAATACTGAGTTTACTAATCTTTCAGTAAAGCTTTTTATAAAACCATTTTCCCTTGCAAATTTTACAGAGGCTTTTATCTGGCCGATAATCTCATAGTCACCGAGGATCTGAGAATCAAGACCCGCCGCTACACTGAAAAGATGACGAGCAGCTTCAGTGCCCTTTTTGATGTATGCTACCTTTTTGAATTGCTCCGCACTGCCGCTTGTTTCTGCGCAAAGCAGGTTAATGAGTAAGTCTACATTTTCCGCAATGCCATAAATCTCTGTACGATTGCAGGTAGAAAGGATAAACAGTTCGTTGATACCTGCCAGTTTGGCTTTTTGTAAAATAGAAGCGTACTGATCGTTGTTAATGGCGAACTGCCCTCTTACAGAAGCATCTGATTTGCGGTAGTTAATTCCCGCCAGGAAAAATGTTGCTATATCTGTTACCTTTTCGTGCATGAAGTTGGTTCTGCCATGTTTTATATCGCTGCAAATGTACCTTTCGCCCATTCAAAATGATAAAATCTCTGTCATTCGAATGTCATTTTAATACGCGAATTGGTAAAACACGGGGTGAATTGACTGTAATTAATCAGGCTATTGAGTTTCATCATGTGTTTGATTCAAAATGCTGTAAACGAAGCCGAGTAATTACATTTGCAGACATATTATGAACAAGGCAAATAAACGCGGAATAGTTCTTATGAACCTCGGCTCACCGGACTCCACTTCAGTAAAAGATGTACGCCGGTACCTCAATGAATTTTTAATGGACGAACGGGTAATTGATATCCCCTGGCTGCAAAGATTATTATTGGTGAAAGGAATTATTACGCCTTTTCGTGCATCAAAGTCTGCACATGCGTACAAGACTATCTGGACGAATGAAGGTTCGCCGCTGATTGTAATAACAAAACAATTGCAGGCAGCAGTTGAGCAATTGGTAAATGAACCGGTAGAAATAGCAATGCGCTATGGTAACCCTTCTCCAAAAGCCGCTTTTGATGCATTGATAAACAGGGTAAAGGATTTGGAAGAAGTAGTGTTGTTTCCATTATATCCGCATTATGCATTGGCCAGTTATGAAACTGCCGTTGAGTACGCAAAGGAAATTCATGCAAAAAATAAGTATCGGTTCCGGCTAACAATTGTTCCGCCTTATTTTAATGACCCGGGTTATATAAAAGCACAGAGCGAAAGTATGCGTCCATACATGCAGCAGGACTACGATCATATTTTGTTCAGTTATCACGGTATACCTGCGCGGCACCTGCACAACAGGGATGTAGCGCAGGTAAAGCAATGTGTACAGGCAGGAACATGCCTTGCCGCCGGACCTGAAAAGAATAGAAACTGTTACCGCTACGAAGTATTTGAAACAACAAGATTGGTAACCGAAGCATTGAATATTCCAAAAGAAAAATATAGTTTATCCTTTCAATCAAGATTGGGAAAAGGCTGGCTGGAGCCATTTACGGATGTAAGGCTTGAACAAATGCCGAAGGAAGGGATAAAAAAATTACTGATAGTCAGCCCGGCTTTTGTGAGTGATTGCCTGGAAACATTGGAAGAACTGGAAGTAAGAGGGAAAGAAATTTTCATTGGTGCAGGTGGAACAGATTATCAAATGATACCTTGTATGAATGTGCATCCGGATTGGGTAAGTACTGTTGCAAAATTGGTTTCAATATAAAATAACTAAATCTCCCCTTTAGGGGATAGGGATATGTATCTCTATTTCAAAGCGCTTCATATCATCTTTATCGTTACCTGGTTTGCGGGTCTGTTTTATATGCCCCGGTTATTGATATATAATACGGAAGCAGGCAATAAGTCAGAAGCTGAGAAGAACGTACTACGTGAACAGTTTAGCAAAATGATGAAGCCACTTTGGTTTGGTATCACCTGGCCTTCCGCTATACTTACATTAATATTTGGATTGATTGTTTTGTTTAAAGGTGGCTGGGCCGATACCTTCAAAGGAGAAACATGGTTACATATCAAACTCACTTTAGTTTTCTTTTTATACCTCTATCATTTCTCATTGCATATTCTTTTCAAACAACAATTGAAAGGCATTTTTAAGTACACTTCACAACAACTTCGTGTATGGAATGAAGTAGCAACGATTTTCCTTGTTGCAATAGTCATGCTGGTTGTAGTGAAGCAGAATATGAGTTTTGTATGGGGAATATTGGGATTGCTTGCTTTTGTTATTTTGCTAATGAGTGCAATTAAAATCTATAAGATAATAAGAGAAAAGCGCTGGTAAGTCTTTTATCGTATCAGTACAAAAGTTCCTTTTTGCTCAATCACATTTCCCAATAAGTCTTTTCCTTTTGCCACCCATACAAATACAGATGAAGGCTGCAGGCTGCCGCGATAAATACCATTCCAGCCATCATTCACTGTTTTGGTTGTAAATACCTGTTCTCCATTGCGGTTGTAAATCTTAAAATATTCTACCTCTATATACCCGAGTACTTTCAGATTCAATTTATCATTTTTTCCATCACTATTAGGTGTGAAAGCAGAAGGAATGGCGAAATATGATTTGTCAACCACAGTAACTTTTATGTTGGTCAATGCACTGCTGCAGGTTCCTGTTACATGTTTTACATAAAAATCTGAGTTTGCGGGTAAGGGAATTGTGGTAAATACACCTGTATTGTTTTGCTGCAATAGTTGAGTACCCGCCGCATCGCTGTACAAATAGTAAGTTCCGCTTTGCGGGTTTTTTATAGTTAGCGTTGCAGCAGTAAACCGTGGTATTGTGAGATTGTCATATTGTGGTATTACGCCTGCATTATCATTGTTGTTAACAGTAAAGGGGAGTGATTGAATGGTACAATTACCGCCATCGGTAACTGTCAGAGAGTAATTTCCTGCTTCAATGTTCTGCAGGAACAGAGAACTGGAAACAGTAGTATTGTTTTGATCTTTCCATGTATAGGTTGTTCCACTTCCTATCAACCCGTTTATTTTAATCCCGGTTATACTTCCCTGTTGCAACGAACATTTATCATCAGTAATATTTAGCCCGGTTAAATCAAAAGTTGGTTTTGGAAATGCCTGTAATGTTGTTGAGAATATTTCCTTTTCACATCCATTTATATCTGTTGCCAGCACGGCATAGCTGCCTGCTCCAAGATTATTTATTGTTGTACCGCCGCTTATAAACTGGCTGGTAGTTTTATTTATCCATTTGAATGAATATGCAGATGCATTTGTACTAAAGCCTGTAAGGCTGATTGAACCATTGGTTTCTGCGCAGGTGGCATTATTGACCTGTGACCCTGTAACACTTATCGGTGAGAAACTTGCGGGTGGTACATTGATAACAGGGGAAACGGCAGAACATCCGGTGTTATTTGTAGCTGTTAGCTGATAGTTACCCGGTGCGATTCCTGAAAGCAGAAGACTGTTTCCGGCAATGTTGTTAGTTGCTGTATTTCTCCATTGATAACCAGTGGCGCCGATCACTTTTATGTTCTGAACAGTGCCTGTTGGTGCAGTACATGAAGAAGCTGTAATAATTTTACCAGTAGTATCGATTGTAATGGCTCCGGTATTTCCGATTGTATAATAAGGAGTAATAATTGTATCGCAACCACTTTCGTCTTTAAACTTCAGCCTATACTTTCCTGCTGGTACATTTAATAAATCAAGGGAATTGCCCACAGGATTGTTTAGTGAGTCGAGCCATTGGATGAAGGGTATACCGGTTGTACCGGAGGCTGTGATATTCATAATGCTTCCGTTGGCATTGTTGCAGGTGGCAGATGTAGTGTTAATATTACTGAGGTTAAGACTTGGCCCTGATTGATTGGTTAATGTAAACCAATCAGTGGAATCAGCACAACCATAAACATTGTTCTGGATTATCAATTTGTACTTTCCACTACCGACATTCAGCAAATCCA
>JAEUVI010000488.1 GCA_016787105.1 Chitinophagaceae bacterium
CAATTTTAGCAGCTGCAGAATCAACAGCAGCGCCTATAGAATCTTTAGCAGCTGCAGCAGTGTTTTCCACAGCTTTTACAGCGCTATCAACTTTAGTTTCAGTAGATTCAGTTGCATTGTTACAAGCTACAAAACCTGCAACAGCCAAGATTAACAATAATTTTTTCATTCTTAAGAATTTTTGATTGTAATACAATAGATTTCACATTTATACCGTATTTGAAAAAAGGTAACCCTCCTTTTTAAAAAATTTTTTTAAGCTTGATTAGGGTTACTATTTTTAGAAATTCGTATTAAATAATGGCAGATTGAAACCTGAGAACAACGAGAAAGACCTTTTGCTTGGACTGGCCCGAAACGACAGAAAGGCTACAGAAACCATATATAAAGACAACTATAATATGGTTCAGGCATTGATAATCAGCAACAACGGCTCACAAGACGACGCGAAAGACATTTTTCAGGAGGCCATGATAGTTCTTTATGAAAAGGTAAGGGCCGGTAATTTTGAACTGACCTCCCAAATTAAAACCTACCTCTATTCCGTAAGCAGGAGATTGTGGCTCAAGCGTTTGCAACAAACGAACCGCTTCAAGCCTGACCTGGAAGGCGTAGCAGAAATGGTGCAAGTGGAAGATGATATGGAGGTACATGAAAAACTGAACACCGACTTTGCCATGATGGAAAGAGCCCTGGGAAGTTTAGGTGAGCCCTGTAAAAGTTTGCTGGAAGCTTATTATCTGCAGAAACGGAACATGACCGAAATAGCCCTTGCGTTTGGATATACCAATGCAGATAACGCCAAAACCCAGAAATACAAATGCCTTGTGCGACTGAAAAAATTCTTTTTTGACCAATATAAAAACCCCGAATCGTGACACAGGAAACAAGAATGATGGACAGCGTAGAAAGATACATCAGGGGAGAAATGCTCCCTGATGAAAGGGTGTATTTTGAACAATTGCGCAAAACAAACGCTGAAGTGGATCAACTGGTGGTAGAACAGACCTTGTTCTTTCAGGAGATGAATCGTTTTGGTGAATGGAAGAAATTTAAGTCACTGCTGAATGATATTCATGTTGACCTGAGCGAGCAAGGCAAAATCAATTCTGATAAATTAAGAGGTGGCGCTAAAGTTGTGTACCTGTGGAATCGTTACAAACGTGTGGCGGCTATCGCAGCTTCAATAGCCGGTGTTACAGCTATTGCTCTATCTGCGCTGGTTAACTCAATTACCCCTCATAAAGAAAATGTGCAGGTAACTCAGCTTGTACATGAAGTAGACAACCTGAAGAAAGCAGCAAGAGTACTTGATTCAAAAATTGATAACGTTGACAAGAAGAAAGCTGACATTTCTATTGTTCCCAAATATAATGGAACGGGTTTCCTGATTGATGGCAAAGGCTACATGGTCACCAATGCTCACGTTGTAATCAATTCGAAGAATATTTTCGTTCAGAATAATAAAGGTGAGCAGTTTAAAGCATCAGTTGTAAAATTGGATGAAGCAAGAGATGTAGCAATTCTGAAAATTGATGACGAGAACTATAAAAACAATCACCCGCTGCCTTATGGCTTCCGTAAAACGGCTTCGGATATTGCTGAACCTATTTTCACATTGGGATATCCGAAAGATGAGGCTGTATATAGCGAAGGTTACCTGAGTGCCAAAACCGGGTTCAACGGTGACACATTAAGCTGCCAGATCGGTATAGCAGCAAATCCCGGAAACAGTGGCGGCCCGGTATTTAACCGCGATGGTGAAGTAATTGGTATTTTAAGTACCAAAGAAACCCAGGCTGAAGGGGTTGTATTTGCTATCCAATCTAAATATATACTACAGGCAATTGAAGACCTGAAAAAAGAAGACACTACTTATAAGAATATCAAAACACCGCTGACATCATCCTTGCATGGCCTTGATAAAGTGAAACAGGTAAGCAAAGTGCAGGATTATATATACATGGTAAAAGGCGACTAATCCCTGATAATAAAACCCATTCAAAAAAATACCCCACTGTGATTAGCGGGGTATTTTTTGTTTATTTCAAATCTGTAATTTATTTCCAGAGATAATCAGGATACTCTCCGTCTGATACCAGTTTATTCAAACTCTTTTCAACGGAAGGGGCATCCTCTTTATAAGTCACGCCAAACCATTGTGAGGTAGTTGGAATAATTTTTACTTCACCACCATCTTTTATAAACTGATCTGCCACAATAGGAATAAAAAACTCAGACTTTGGCTTTGTGCCATTTTCTGCAAGAAATTCTTTAAATAATTGCTGCGTATAGGGGAAAATAGCTTTATCAAAACACCAGAAGTTCATTGATACATTTGTATTCCTCGAAAGTTCTTTCGGCTCATGTTCGTCGTCGCATAAAATTTTACCGCCAATTTCAGCGATATTAATGCGCTCAACTATACCGACGAGGTTACCCTTGTCATCTACCTGGCACACACCACGGTTTACCGTACCATGAGCAGATAAAGTTTTTAATAAATCATAACCGATAATCGAAAAGGTTTTCTCATTGCAATCAGTTGTGAGAAAATTATATGCTCTTTGAAAAGCATCGCGGCCATAAAAATCGTCTGCATTAATTACAGCGAAAGGTTCTTTAACCACTTCCTTTGCACACAATACCGCATGAGCTGTTCCCCACGGTTTTGTTCTTTCCGCAGGTATATCAAACCCATCCGTATAAGATTTTAAATCCTGGTATACATAATCAATCGCTATCTTTCCTTTCAGTTTCGGTTCAAATATTTTTTTGAAATCTTCTGCGAAATCTTTGCGGATAATAAATACTACTTTACC
>JAEUVI010000498.1 GCA_016787105.1 Chitinophagaceae bacterium
GTGGCAAACTCAAAAAAGGAGATAAAATATTTTTACTCGTTCCGGAAAGTTCCCGGTTTTCTTATATGTACGGATTGCTGACGGTAGTGTAGAGCCGAAAGCCAGATGTCTGAAGTAAGAAATCAGCAATGTTCTATTAAGAAAATATTTCTCTGTAGAGGAGTTTTCCGAACCCTGGTTTCGGATATCAGATCTCAAATATTTCTCCAATGAAAAAAGAAGAAATTCCACAGGATGATGGCGCTTTGAATAAGCTTACCAAAGAGCTTTCATATGCCGTTGATGAAAAAGGCAACTATACTACCGGGCTCAGTACGGGTTGGGAAGTAAAAATTACCGCTTTAGATGTTGCCTGGAACGATATTGAGAAAAGAATAAATGATGCACACCAGAAAGTCGTAAACGGAGAAGCAAGCCCCATTTTATATTTTATGGAATTGAAGCTGATGGATCTTTCAATTGTTTCTTCCTATACAGGCTTTTGGAAATGGCAGATCAAACGGCATCTTAAACCTTCAGTTTTTAAAAGCTTAAGTGATAGTAAGCTGAAGAAGTATGCGGACATATTCGAAATCACGGTACAGGAATTAAAAACTATGAAGAAAAATGACGCTTGATTTTAAACATATACAGGCAGCACATTGCGAAAACGGGGTTACAACAAGTTTGTTACAACATAACGGCGTAGAAAAAATAACTGAACCATTGGCATTCGGAATAGGATCAGGTTTGTTTTATATCTACATCCCGTTCATGGTAATTAATAATGGCCCTGCTATTTCTTTTCGTACACAGCCGGGCCTGATTTTTAAAAGAACCTGCAAAGCCCTTGGCATTCCTGTTTATCGTAAAAAATTTTCATCGCATGAAAAGGCAATGGAAGCGTTGGATGATTGTATAAAAAAAGGCATCCCCGCGGCCTGCCAGGTAGGCGTGTACTATCTTACTTATTTTCCAAAAGAATATCGTTTTCATTTCAACGCACATAACCTGATCGTTTTTGGAAAAGAAAATGACAATTATCTCATTAGCGATCCGGTCATGGAAGGAACGGCTACACTTACCAGTTATGAACTGGAACGGGTACGGTTTGCAAAGGGAGCATTTGCACCAAGAGGGCAATTGTATTACCCGATGGAGAAAAAAATAGTAACTGACGACCAGATCAGGCAGGGAATTAAAACAGGCATAAAAAGAAATGTGCGTGACATGTTGCGTATTCCCGGGCCTATAGCAGGAGTAAAAGGAATTGTTTTCACAGCAAACAGGATAAAGAAATGGCGGGATAAGCTCGGGCCGGAAAAATCACGCAGCTACCTCGCACAGTTGGTACGTATGCAGGAAGAGATAGGAACAGGCGGAGGCGGCTTCAGGTTTATTTATGGCGCATTCCTGCAGCAGGCCCATGCATACTTTCCCGCAAATGATGAATTGATGAAACTATCAGCCACTTTTACAAAAGCCGGAGATATGTGGCGAAATGCTGCGGTACAAGCATCCGGTATATACAAAGGTAGATTGACAGCGCAGCAGGATTATGACACAATGGGCGATATGATGATTGAGATTGCCGCATTGGAAAAACAGGCATTCATTGATTTATCCAACATCAAATGGAGTAAATGAGTCTTGCCATCAGTATAGAGGATCTTAGTTTTGGTTACAAAGATCAACAACGGAAAAATTTCTCTCACTTACATCTTCATATTCAAAAAGGAGAAAGATTCGGAATTTTCGGGCCTAACGGTGCAGGTAAAACCACACTGATGAATATCATGACGGGGTTACTGGAATATGAATCCGGCTCTGTAAAACTATTGGGGCACGAAGTAAAGAATAATAAAAAAAATATCACAAAGCTATTTGGGTTCGTACCGCAGGATTTTTCATTTTATCATGAATTAAGCCCTGCGGAAAACATGGAGTTCTTTGGCGCATGGGCAGGATTGAACAAAAAGCAGATTCAGCGAAAAATAACAGAATTACTTACTGTGCTTGGACTTGAAGATGTGCGTAATAAGCCTGTACAAAAATTTTCCGGTGGCATGAAGCGCAGGATTAATCTCGCAATAGCTGTAATGAATGAACCCCAGGTTTTGTTTATGGATGAACCAACCGTGGGAGTAGATGTACAAACACGAAATGCCATTATAGAGTATTTAAAGGAATTGAATAAAAAAGGAACAACACTGGTATACACGTCGCATCAACTAAGTGAAGCAGAACAACTGTGTGAACGAATCGCATTGATAGATGAAGGAAAAATAGTAGCTAACGATACTTTAATCAATTTATATAAAGAACATCAGCAGGATGGGCTGGAGAAATTATTTTTGGAATTGACAGGAAAGGAATTCAGGGACTGAGACAGGATGCCGGAATTACGAGGTCGGAAAGAGACTTAATACAAGGTATCTTTTGATCTCCTACATCCGACTTCGGAACTCATCATATTATGTTCAAGTTAAAAGCGACCATATTAAAAGATATACGAATCTTATTGCGCGACAAGATTGGTCTCGTGATAATGTTTGCGATGCCAATCCTGCTCGCAATTGTTATCACCAGCGTGCAAAACAGTACGTTTGAACTGGTAAATGAAAATAAAATCCCTCTGCTTGTTTACAATAAAGACAAAGGCGAAACCGGGAAAGAACTTATTACAGCACTTCAGAAAATCGGCATATTTGAGTTGCACCAGTTAAGCGGCGAGTACAGCGAAAAAGATATTGCTGAGAAGATGCACAATAAAGATGCACTTGTTGCAATAGTAGTGCCCGGCGATTATTCTGCCGAAGTATTGCGTAAAGCAAAAAATGTAACCCGCGAAGCGTTAAAGAAATTGGATATCGGAACAGATTCCATGCTAATAAAATCATCTGCAGAAACCCCTCTTACGTTGTACTATCACCCTGTATTGCAGCAATCGTTCCGCAATTCTATTGACGGCGCCATTAAAAGCTCCCTGCAGTTGATACAAAGTAAATTCATTGTAAAAAACCTGTACCAGGAAGTAAATGAAGAAGCGATTCCAGATTCATTGGAAACGCAGATACTTTCCAATCAAACACCTATAAATGAAATACCGGTTTCTAAAGACGGCAGCCGTACCATACCAACAGCATCACAACACAATGTGCCGGCATGGACAATATTTGCCATGTTCTTTATTGTTATTTCTTTGGGCAGCAGTATTGTGAGAGAAAAACAAAGTGGCAGTTTTACAAGATTGAGAACACTACCTACGAGTTTTGCTGTGGCATTATTATCAAAACAAATAACCTACCTGCTTGTAACACTGATGCAGGCCATTGTAATTTTTTCAATCGGTATCTGGTTATTTCCAAAAATGGGATTGCCCGCACTAAATCTTCCTGCTGATAAAGCGGCATTGTTACTGGTTACATTAATATGTGGTTGGTGCGCTACCAGTTTTGCCATATGCATCGGCGTATTTGCACAAACACAGGAACAGGCCAACGGTATAGGAGCCGTATCTATTGTTTTACTCGCGGCTATCGGTGGCTTACTGGTACCATCATTCGCTATGCCGTCTTCATTCCGTTATATTATGCAGTTATCACCATTGCATTGGTGCCTTGAAGCATTTTATGGACTATTTTTAGAAGGAGGAAAACTTAGAGATATTTTACTGAATATTTTACCTTTATTAGCTATAACTATACTATTGCAGTTATTGGCAGTTTACGGACTGAAAAGAAAAAATTTAATTTGATATTTACACCATGGAAAAAGAACAGTTAAAAGAGCAACTAAAAAAACAGATTGTAGAGTTTTTGAATCTTACCCATACTAAACCGGAAGATATAAAAAACGACGAACCCCTTTTCGGTGAGGGCCTGGGACTGGATTCAATCGACTCGATAGAGTTGATAGTATTGCTTTCCAGGGAGTATGGCATAAATATCCAGGATCCGAAAGAAGGCCGTAAAGTATTAGTTGATGTCAATACAATGGCCGACTATATTGAAAAGCACCGTACCAAGTAGCAGTGTTATTTGCCGTGTGCGTCAGCTTCCTATTTCATAGGATCGCCTGTTGTGTCACTCACTTGTACGTTCCGGTTTTATGGCATCAGATACATGTATATTCTTCATTAATTATAAGCAGTTATTCAAACAGTGAGCAAGGTATTTGTTACAGGTATAGGTATGATAACGGCGATCGGGGATAATGTGCCCGCCAATCGGGATGCTCTGATAAAAGCCAGGTGCGGTATTTCTCACCTTGAACTTTTTTCTACAAAATATGCCGGCCTTCTTCCCTGCGGAGAAATAAAAACAACAACAAAAGACTTACAAAAAAAATTAACCGCTTACGAAAAAGGAGTAACACGCACTACACTGTTAGCCCTTCATGCATTTGAAGAAGCGATTGCAGACGCTGCCCTTTCAAAAGAAATTCTTTTATCAGAAAATACAGCTCTCATCGGCGCCAGTACAGTGGGCGGTATGTGCCTTACTGATGAGCTATATCATGATGCAAATAAAAGCGAAAATGGCTCAGAATACCTTGCTTCATACGATTGCAGTGCGGCTGCTATCTATTTACAACAACGGTTTCAGGTGGGAGGTATTATCAACACGATCAATACGGCTTGTTCATCTTCAGCCAACTCTGTTATGTATGGTGCCCGATTGATCAAAAATGGTTTGGCAGACAGGGCAATAGTTGGTGGTTCAGATAGCCTGGCAAAATTCACTATCAATGGTTTTAAATCCCTTCATATTTTATCCAATGAGTTTTGTACTCCATTTGATAAGGACCGGAAAGGATTAAATCTTGGGGAGGGAGCCGCATTTTTAGTATTAGAAAAAGAAGAAAATATTAAAGGGAGAAAAGTGTATGCAGAAGTAACAGGGTATGGCAATAGCAACGATTCTTACCACCCTTCATCTATATCTGACGATGGCGACGGACCTTTTTTATCAATGAGTGCAGCATTGAACGTGGCAGGCCTGGATCCAGCGGATATCAGCTTCATAAATGCACATGGTACTGCTACTGAAAATAATGATGAAACCGAAAGCCGGGCAATGATCCGGTTGTTTAACACCCCGCCGGCGTTTGCTTCTACCAAAGCGAATACAGGCCATACGCTTGGGGCAGCTGGCGCTGTTGAAGCGATATATAGCATCCTTAACCTTCATTACCAGGAAATATACCCGGCAATCCATTTCACAAACCCGATTGAATCTACAGGATTAAAACCGGTTGGCGCATACTTACAAACGCCTCTAAAGCATATTATGTCAAACTCATTCGGGTTCGGAGGAAATTGTTCTTCACTTATTTTTTCAAAATCCTGACGCATGCTTTATATCCATCAACATACATGCATTTCTCCGCAAAAAACGTTCAATGAAATTGATATTGACACACTGGTAGAATCTTCAGACAATAAATTAAAAGCAATAGAACCGGCATATGATGGAATACCGCCGGGTATTCTCCGGCGCATGGGCAAGGCTGTGAGAATGGGCATTGGAGCAGCATTACCAATTATAAAAGCAAAAGCATCTATCGATGGCATCATTATAGGAACAGCCAATGGCGGAATGGAAGATTGCATCAAATTCCTGAACCAGATAATAGATTACGATGAAGGAATGCTGACACCTGGCAACTTTGTACAAAGTACTACCAATGCAATTGCTGGTCAACTCGGATTAATGACTAAAAATAAATCTTACAATATCACACATGTTCATCGTGGGCTGGCTTTTGAAACAGCGCTGATTGATGCCGCGATAATGGTAAAAGAAAATCCGGGCAACTCTTACTTACTCGGTGCAGTGGACGAAATTTCTTCTTATAATTTCAATATTGACTTTTTAGATGGCTGGTATAAAAAAGAGATTATTTCAAACAAAGATTTATACAAAGTTGACTCTCCTGCAAGCCTGGCAGGAGAAGGCGCTGCAATGTTTCTTGTGAATGATAAAGCCGATGGTGCTTCTGCATATATCCAATCGCTCAAAACCTTTCATAGCGAAGAAACCCGGTTCATAAAAAAAGAATTGGA
>JAEUVI010000456.1 GCA_016787105.1 Chitinophagaceae bacterium
GTGAAAGCGGAGCTGGATAAAAAGAAGTATTTCGGAGAGGGAATTGTATTTCTTAACGGAAAAATTTACCAGCTTACTTACACTACAAAAATTGGTTTTATCTACGATGCGGTAACTTTTAAAAAAACCGGTGAGTTTACATTTCCATCGGAACAAGGGTGGGGTATGACAACAGACGGCGCTTCGCTGATAATGACTGACGGTACCAATAAAATAACATATCTCGAACCTTCCGGTTTTACTGTAGTAAAAACAATAAACGTAACCGATGAGAACGGACCGGTACTGTACCTGAATGAACCGGAAATGATCAATGGCTACATCTACGCCAATGTGTACACAAAAAATTATATCGTAAAAATCGATCCTGCTACGGGCAATGTTGCAGGCCGGCTTGACCTTTCATCACTTGTGCAGGAAGCAGCTGTGAAATATCCCGGACTGCAGCAATTAAATGGAATCGCTTATGATTCCGTATCAAAGAAAATTTATGTTACAGGAAAATTGTGGCCTACGATTTACGAAATAACTTTTGATCATTAACTGGCTGCTTTACTTAGAAATACTTTCAAGCACTTTCTGATCTACTACCACAGGATATTTCTTTTTTAATTCAGTAATCCATTTTTCTTCCAGTTCGTTCTGGTAATCATTTATCACCAGCCCTCTGGCTTCAGAAAAACTGCGTGGTTGTGATTGCGGGTGCAATCTTACAATGTATGCAAATGAAGCGGAGTTATCACCTGTATTGGTAACCGTACCTGTAATCATGCCTGCACGCAAAGCACTTTTATCGTTATTAGGTATTTGCGACCACTCATAGCGGGAAGAATCCGCTACCACTTTTTCACTCAACGCATCAGCAATGCTTCTCCATTTGGAAGGATCTTTTTTCAGTTGATCATACGCCATTTTTGCTGTATTGATATCGGAGCAAAAGAATATAACAGCATCTGTGCTTTCTTTCCAGTTGTATTTGGTTTTATTATTTGTAAAATAACGTTCCAGCGCTGCTGTATCCGCCTGCGCTTTATTCCATATATCCTGCTGCATTATTTCAAAAAACAAATTACCTTCTTTAAATTCCGTCATCTGGTTACGGAAGTCTGCATTAAATTCTTCAAGATTGTTACGATAATACTGCTCCGCTTCATGCTGTATAAATTCATCCATCACCCTGTCATAGGCTTTCAGGCCGGATCCATCACTTTTATAGCGGAATGTTTTTGCATAGTCGATCCAGTCAGCCGCAGTTACAGTCCTATCACCTATTTTAAACAATTCTGATTTCGGTGTCATCTTTAACGGCGCAGCAGGTGAACGAAAATCAATGATACTATCTGTAAGAACCATTAAATCGGCATAATTATAAGGCAGTTTTTGAAACCCTGCTTTCTGTACTACTTTCTGGTAAAGTACTTCTTTGCTTACCTCCATACGATCGCTCTGCTCTACCTGGCCACGTAGTATGAGCATGTTACTTTTGTCAGTAGCATCAGTTACTATTGGTATGCGTTTTATTCTTTTTACAATATGATAGCCGTGAGTTGTTAAAAATGGTTTGCCGATTGCACTGTCTTTTGGCAAGGCAAATACAAAATTTTCATATGCTGGTTGAAATTCTCCGACAGTGATATCAGCAACGCTGCCGCCGCTTGCCGCGGATATATAATCATTGCTGAATTGTGATGCAAGCTTACCGAAATTATCACCCTTCAGTAAGCGCTTATAGATAGAATCAGCACGTTTTGCAATTGCCTTTTTTCCGGCTTCATCTACATCAGGAGGAAAAGCCAGCAGTATTTGCTGCACTTTTAACTTTCCAAGTGCTTTTCTTTCGCCCAGGTTCTTAAAAATATGGTAGCCGGATTTTGACTTATAGGGTTTCGAAATTTTTCCAACAGGAGTAGTATATGCAAGGTTTTCTAATGCATACGGCAAACTAAAAACAGTGATATAACCGATATCACCTTTGTTCTTTTTTGCCGCCGGATCATCTGAATATTTTTCAGCGACTTTGAGAAAGTCTTCTTTGCTTTCAAGCCTGTTCCATATTCCTTCAAGTTTTTGTTGAGCAGCTAATGTATCAATAGTGCCATCTGCTTTTTTTGTGCTGATAAAAATATGGGCAATATGAATATCCTTCTGGCTGCGTTCAAACGCTTCATTTACCAGCTTATTGAAACTTTCAGGATCGTTCAGGTAATTATCTACTATCTGCTGGCGCAGGTTATCTACTTCTGCCTGCAATTGTGCCAGTGTATCCAGCCGCCTGCTATATGCTTCCTGTATTTTAAGCCTCGAGCGGATATAAAGATCGAGGTATTCCTTTATCGCTTCTGCTTTATTGCTATTGGTGCTTGTATTATTTTTTTCAAATGCCCTGAGAAAATCCTTTGCATCTACTTTGTAATTGCCATAGGTAAACAGGGTTTGTGACCGAGATGCCGCGCCAAAAAGCAATATAGCTGCAGCTATCACAAACAGTCTTTTGTACATAGAATTGATTTTAGTTCGGTGTTCCGGTTTATTACAACGAAAATTGTCCGTAAATAATTGTTAACCGGCAAGTTATTGCCGGTAAAAATGATGGTTTAAGCGTATTTATGCTTGGTATGGCGGGGTTACCGGTTCTAATATGTACCGGATTTTTGCTTCAATACTTCATTCATCTGTTCATAGGATAGCTTTTTTGCGATAATGCGTTTGTCTTTATCCAGCAGGTACAGGGTAGGGAAGCTCTGGATGTCATATAGTTGCGAATATCCCGGATTATTTTGTGCTATCCTGCTGTTTTCTTCAGCTTTTGAATA
>JAEUVI010000528.1 GCA_016787105.1 Chitinophagaceae bacterium
ACTATTCCTTTTTCCATAACCATCGTTTTATTTGGCGCTACAAGGGTTTTACTTTTATCAGCAATTGTGTAAAAGAATGCGCGGGAAATGTGTACGTAAAATTCTTTCCCTGAGTACTGAAAGATTTTTCAACAATCTTTACTTTCTCATCATTTACTGAATTCTCGTCTTTCAGATTTGCCGAATTTACTTCGTAAGCCATTCCTTTTTTGTCAGCAATACCGTACTGGTTTTCTATCGATGCTTCAATTGATTTTGAAGGGTGGCGGTTCACAACATTTATCGTCAATGTTTGCGAAACGGTATTATACGCTGTTGAAACATCCAGGTAAGAAACGCCCTGATATTTCGCGATATTAAATGTATCACATTGAACAAACGTACTTACAGAAGATCCATACACATTCGAAGCAAATAGTTGCAACGGGTAATATATAGTTTGCTTCCAGAGTTTATCATTTGTTACCATCATTGGTGCTATTACATTTACCAGTTGGGCAATGTTGGCCATTTTCACAATATGCGCATTCCGTATTAATGAATTGAGAAAGGTAGCTATAGCCAATGCATCCTGCAGGTTATATTTTTCTTCGAGGCGCTCTTCACCGCCGGTGCGATACCATACGTTGTACTCATCAAAGGCTATGTAAATTGGTTTATCTATTTTATGCTTGAATATTGTTTCGTTAATTATTCCTTCCGTTTGCTTTATCTCATTCTCCGGTTCTTTCATCGATGCCATATACTCGAGGTAATTATTTGTTCTATCACCAAAATAAAAATGCAGTGAAATATAATCAGCATATCCTTTCAGGTAATTCAGAACAGTTCTGTTCCAGTCGGCAGTACCACTGCTCCAGAAACTCAGGCCGCAAACAGTGAGTTTAATATTCGGGTCTACCCATTTCATCAGTTTGGCAGCTTCCAAAGCATATTTTCCATAATCGTCCGCATTTTTTGCGCCCATCTGCCACCAGCCATCCATTTCATTACCAAGTCCCCAATACTTTACCTTGTATGGTTTCACCCTTCCGTTCTTTGCACGCAGATCAGCATAATAAGTACCGGTATCACTATTACAGTACTCAACCCAGTTTCTTGCATCATCCAAAGTGCCTGTACCGAGGTTTACCGGAATATATGGTTGCGTTCCCATTCTTTCTGCATATTGAAGAAACTCGTCCGTTCCCACAAGGTTGGGCTCAATAGTGCCCCATGCAAGATCTTTTTTCTTTGGACGCATGGCTTTCGGGCCTATCCCGTCCATCCAATTATAGCCTGACACAAAATTGCCACCCGGCCAGCGAAGAATAGATGTGTGCAAATCTTTTGCTGCCTGCATCACATCTTTACGAAAGCCAAACTGATCTGCCTGTGCGGAAGAAGGATCATAAATACCTCCATAGATACATCGGCCAAGGTGCTCGGTAAAATTTCCGTAGAGCAAAGAGTCTATTTCCCCGGTTTTTCGTTCTATATCAACTTTAATTCTCGCTTTGAGTGGCTGTGCAAAAACAAAAGCCGGGAAACATGTAAATAAAAAAATGGTAATGCTTTTTTTCAAAGTAGAAATTTTAATTGGTTAAGCGCTTTCAAAGCTAAATGAGACAGTTTATCATCGCCAAACCTTATTTGGCTGTTTTTATACAATTATTAGCAGCTTATTTTTCTGAAAGGGCGTACTAATTCAAAAACCTTTTTAAAAAAAACAGAAAGTGGTCAGTCTTTTGAATAAAGCTTCCTGTTTTAAATCAATAAATGCGTATGTCCATAAAGGAAAACTACTGTTTATAAAAATACCACTTTCGTGGTATTGCATATCTGAGAACCTAGTATTAATATTGTGACGGTTTTTCATAGGATATTGGATTTTAAAAACGGGGTTGAATTTCCATTCTGGCCCCATTTTTTTTGTACCTACCGCACAACTGGCTTACCATAATCTGTTTCCGCTAAATTTGCCCCACAATCCCGCTGCATGGTAAGTTATAACACGAAAGACTGGTTTACTTTTATTTTCAGGCTGCATAAGGCCGACACATTCAGGCAACTTCTTCCCTTATTTATCGGAATCTGTATTTATTCAGGAATTATAGCTTACCTGGAAATAGAATATTTTAAACTTTCCGAAAGCAGTCATGTAAAAAACATTCCTGTTATGCACGGTTTGCTCGGGTTTGTTATTTCTATGCTGCTGGTTTTTCGAACCAATACGGCTTACGATCGTTGGTGGGAAGCCCGCAAACTCTGGGGCAGCCTTGTAAATAATAGCCGGAACCTGGCCATTAAATTATCAGCCATGCTACCGGCTGATGACGAAGAAACAAGAGCTTTTTTCCGAAATATGATTCCTGGTTTTGCACACGCTTTGCGTACACACCTGCGATCGGAGCAAACAAGAATTGCGCTTTTCGACGAAGACACGCACAAGCATGTGCTTAAACACATTGACTATGAAAAGCATATTCCAAATCAAATCGCATTGCTTTTGTTCAAAAGAATACAGGGGTTGTATAGCAACGGGAACATAACAGGCGATCAACTAATCGTGTTGAATGCCGAAATACAGTCGTTCACTGATGTATGCGGCGCCTGCGAGAGAATAAAGAACACGCCAATACCTTTTTCTTATAGCGTGTTTATCAAAAAGTTTATCTTCATTTATATCATGACATTACCATTTGGCTACGTATTCAGCCTTGGCTATTATGTAGTTCCAGTTGTAGGGTTTGTGTTTTATGTGCTGGCAAGTCTTGAACTGATTGCAGAAGAAATCGAAGATCCTTTTGGTGGCGATCCTAATGATATACCAACACAAAAAATTTCGGAGAACATCCAAAAGCACGTTGCTGAGCTGATCTGATTGTTTAACAGTTTATAGATAAATCATATGACAGATAAAATCCGTTGGGGTATATTAGGTTGTGGCCGTATTGCAAGCAAGTTTGCTTCCGATTTAAAATATGTAGCCAATAGCGAAATTGTCGCAGCAGGATCCAGGAACATTGAAAGCGCCAATGCTTTTGCTGATGAATTTAATATTCCACACCGGCACGGTAGCTATGAAGACCTGGTAAAAGATAAGGATGTAGATGTAATATATATCGCTACACCGCATAACCTGCATTATGAAAACACACTGCTTTGCCTGAATAATAACAAAGCTGTACTATGCGAAAAGCCGTTTGCCATGAATTACCAGCAGTCGAAAGCAATGATTACACTGGCAAGAGAAAAAAAAGTTTTCCTGATGGAAGCACTTTGGACAAAATTTTTACCGCATTATACTCTGACAAGGCAATTGGTGCAGGACGGTAAAATTGGTACTATTAAAAGTATGCTGGTAAATTTTGGTTTTCGTCCCGCCAATCCTGTTCCGAAACGATTACTCGACCCTGCATTGGGTGGTGGTACTATTATGGATATCGGGATATACAATGCGTTCATTGCAATGTCATTTCTTGGAAAACCTGATTCGATAGAAGCAACAATGACAGCAGCTGATACAGGTGTGGATGAACAATGCGCTGTGTTGTTCAAATATAAAAACGGAGCAGTAGCGCAACTCTTCTCTTCTTTTGTTTCTGACCTCGCTACAGAAGCTGATATATGCGGGGACAAAGGCAGGATAAGGTTAGCAACAAGATTTTATGAACCATCAACAACGATAGAATATTATGCCGACCGCCCGGACAGCCGTAAAGACATACCCTTTGAAAAGGAAGCTGGTTTTGGGTATCAGTATGAAGCAAGACATGTTGTAGAGTGCTTACAAAAAGGGCTAACTGAAAGTCCCGTTATGACACATAGAGATACATTGGATTTAATAGAAGTATTGGACAAGATAAGAAGTATCGCAGGCATCCGGTATAATGAAGACATAAACACATAGAAGGTTATTCGTATTAAACATTTAATTAAATTTACTGGCATTAAATCCAGCAGATGCCGAATCAGAACCAGCCTGACCGATTTCTAAGAGTGGTGACATGGATACTATTTATATTCTGTATGCTGGTACTTACAAGATATATTCTTTTCAAAGGTGTTATCAGTGAAAGTATAGTTACTAACTCTGGCGTACAAAGTAAAAAAGTAAACACCAGAGGTTTTAAAAGAGCCAATCTTGTACCTTTTGCTTCATTGAAAATGTTTTATTCCGTAAGAAGAAAATATACGTATGTAGCCAAGAACATACTCGGAAATATTATTGGCTTTATGCCGCTTGGCGTTTTATTACCTGTTCTGTTCATCAGGCTGCAAAAATGGTACAAGACCATTGGTGCTATATTTTTAATCAGTCTTTCATTTGAAATCATCCAGCTTATAACGGGTCGCGGTGTTTTTGATGTAGATGATATTTTGTTAAATACATTTGGCGGTACTATTGGTTATCTTTTCTATTTTATATCCGGCAAACTGATGGCATTAAACAATAATACTGCAATTACCTGATGGCAAAATTCCTGTTATCTATTATTCTTCTTATATCGGTTTGTAGTAATGCCCAAACACACTATACGATAGAAAAAGGGATGGATTCACTTTTCAAATCTCTCTTTAAAACAAATGAACCCGGTGGTGCTGTATTGCTTGCTAAAGACGGAAAAATAGTTTACCACAAAGGTTTTGGTATAGAAGATATAAGAACCCGCAAACCTATTACAACAAAAACACTGTTTAACACTGGTTCCATCAGTAAAACTTTTGTAGCTTTTGCAATACTGCGGCTTGCAGCTGAAGGAAAGCTTTCGCTGAATGACAGTATTTACAAATATTTCCCTGATTTTCGCAACAAGGATCTGGCAAAAAGGATAAAGATTTTTCACCTGCTAACACATAGCTCAGGCCTGCCTGATAGCCGCAAAACAGTTGAAGACAGCGTATTTTATCTTACAGCAAAAGATGAAGAAAACTTTACGCCGATCAAACAAACAGAAACATTGAATTTTGAACCAGGCGAGTTATTTGAGTATTCAAACCCTGCATTTAACGGACTTGCATTGATAGTTGAAAAGGTAAGCGGTATGAAATGGCAGGATTATGTTAAGAGGACTATCATGCTGCCGTCCGGAATGAAGCAATCCGATATAACAGACGGGGCACACCCCGAAACAGGTGTATCGCATGGTTACCTGCATGAAGGAGAAAAATTTATTGAAAAAGATTATGGCGAAGAACCAACTTTTCCTGCTGCAGGCAACGGCGGTGTATGGAGTAGCGTGGATGAGTTATGGAAATATGAGCAGGCTATTCAGAAAAATATTTTTCTTTCAAAAGAGTGGATTAACAAATCAAGAACTGTTTATGATTTAAAAAATTGGAAAGAAAAATCAGCTGCTCCGTTTATAGGACTTTCCTGGTTTATAACAACCGATCAGCATCTCAAATTGATCGGTCATACCGGTTCCCAGGGTGGTTTTCGCGGAGATTATCAGTGGCTGCCTGATCAAAAGATCTTCTATGTATTTTTATGCAATACACCTCATCCTGTAGAAGATATCCGCCATGCTGTATTTGATGTACTCAGGCAATACAACTGGCTGAACTGAACACTGCGATCACTATCAGACATTTTTATTCATACTTATTAAATAATTTATTTTTTAAAAAACAGGCATGAAAAAAAAATTCCTTTGCTACATATTTTTATTTTTCTGCATTTTCTCCTCGGCATTTTCCCAAAACAATAAACCGGCGGTGATTGCTTATTATGCTGGCAGTGCAGCCCGTGTTGATAGTTTCAATATGAATCAGCTCACGCATATCATTTTCAGTTTCGGCCACCTGAAAGGTAACCGGCTGAATATTGACAATGCAAGGGACACTGCAACCATCCGGAAACTGGTAGCTCAAAAAAGTAAAAACCCATCATTGAAAGTATTGCTGTCACTCGGGGGTTGGGGTGGTTGTAAAAGTTGCTCGGATATTTTTTCAACAGAAAAGGGAAGACAAGAATTTGCAGGATCTGTGAAAGAATTACTTACCTATTTTAATGCCGATGGTATCGATTTGGATTGGGAATATCCGACTATTGAAGGTCATCCCGGTCACCCTTACAAGGCAGAAGACAAAGCAAACTTTACTGAACTGGTAAAAACATTGCGAAAAAAATTGGGCAACAATAAAATTATCAGTTTCGCGGCAGGCGGCTTTACTACATTTTTGGAAAAATCTGTAGACTGGCCCCAGGTGATGAAGTATTGCGACTTTGTAAACATGATGACATACGATTTGGTAAATGGTGCCAGTACTGTTACCGGTCATCTCACACCACTATATTCCACCCCTCAGCAAAAAGAATCTACTGATAATGCCATCAATTACCTGTTATCAATCGGTATTCCCTCTGAGAAAATAGTATTAGGCGCTGCGTTTTATGGCCGTCTTTTCGATAATGTTCCAAATGCAAATAATGGCTTGTATCAGCCGGCACGTTTTAAGTCATATGTACCTTATCGATCTATGGCAGAGCGATTAAAACCAGAAGATGATTACCTGTTTCTCTGGGATGATGTGGCAAAAGCCCCATATGCGTACAGCGCGGTCAAGGGCACATTCATTACATATGAGGATAGTAAATCCATTGCATTGAAAACGCAGTACGTTATTGATAAGAAGCTCTATGGCATCATGTTCTGGCAGTTAACCGAGGACAAAAACAATGGTGGCCTGTTACAGTCAATTGATGATGTAATTAATAAAAGATAAACGACTGCAAATAATCTGTTGGTAATCAATAGCAAAATTGCTAACTCATCTTTTATTGCCGTGAAAAACGTATTTTCAAAAGGCAACCTTTTTTTCCGCAACAACGATTATAGATGGAAACTATACCGGATTTGTTATCGGCTGATGAATTGACTTTTCACATCAGGGGTTGTGCCCTGAATAAAAGAGAGAGCCAGAAAAAACTATATGGCTCTTTCTACGGATACGCTATGGCTATATGTGACCGGTATGCAAGTAACCAGGATGATGCGGTTGAGATAATCAATGACGGCTTCCTGAAAATTTTCAGGGAGATTCACCATTTTGAACCCGCCTATTCCGATATCGTAAGTTCATTCAAAGGTTGGCTCAGGAAAATAATGATTTATACTGCCATTGATTATTTCCGGAAGTATAATAAACACCAGGCTCCTGCCGATCTGGACACTGTCGTATACCAGGTGCCAGCTTTTTATCCTGATGCGCTTGATCGTCTTTCACATGAAGAAATTATCCGTTCTGTTCAGCAACTATCGCCCGGATATCGTGCGGTATTTAACCTGTTTGTTATAGATGGGTTAACACATGAAGAAATAGCGAATCACCTGGAAATATCTGTTGGTACATCCAAATCGAACCTGGCCAAAGCGAGAAGACAGTTACAAAAAATTTTATTTATACAAAGCCATAACGAAATCAAAAAAAATGCAGTTTGAAGATTTTGATAAGAAAGTCAGGGAAGCTGCCGAGCACCACCATCCCGCCTACGATGAAAAGGCTTGGGATAGCATGGAAAAATTGCTCGATAAACACCTGCCTGTGGAAAAAGATAACAGGAGAAGATTATTTTTCTTTTTACTCCTTTTCCTGTTAGCGGGTACCGGCGCTTACCTGTGGATGGCAAAACCATGGAACCCTTCAGCAGTAGCTGAAAGCAGCAGGCAAGCCATCGCACAACCTTCAACTTCCGTTCCGGGAAAAAATAATTATGCTACAAACGCTTCTAATAATAACAATATTGAAAAGAGCAATAAAGAAACATCACCGGTAAATGAATCTTCTCCTGTTAAGAACAACACAGTAGAATACCCTGTCGATAAAATTTCTGATCCAAAGAATGCAGATAGCGAAAGCAAGACAACAGAAAGTAAGACAATAACTGTAGCAGATAATATCATTAAAAAAGAAACCAATCAATATTTTAAAAAGAAATCTTCGGGCAGAAACAAAGAAACATTTGCGAAAGCTGGTTCTTTTTCAAAAATTATCAGGGAACAAGCGAATCATTTAAAAACAACTGCCGTTGAAACAGGCAATAATAAAATCAACAACACAGAAAAGCCGGTAGCAAATAATAATACTATTGATAACAGTATTGATAAAATTGCTGTTGCACCCGAATCTGTAAATACAATTATTGCCGACAATCCTTCGGATAAAACAGATAAGCCTTTAACAACAGACAGTGCTGTTAATAAAGGGGCGGAAAAAGAAAATGTAGTTAAAAACGAAACACCAGCGGAGCAGAAAAAATTACAAAAAAAGAATAAGTCTTCATTTGCAATCACCGTATCGGGTGGAC
>JAEUVI010000568.1 GCA_016787105.1 Chitinophagaceae bacterium
ACTATTATTGATTCTAAAGGAAGAAACAGAGTTCTTGAAGTAACTAGAAATGTTCAGATGTCTTCACAGACTGCCGCACCCGGGCCAATAACATGGACTTGGAACACACCACCCAATAGAGTATTGCTCGATGTTGACGATGTTCCTGGTGCTACTTCATATAAATGGTATTTGAATGGTGTATTAAAAGCTACTACTACAAGTTCGAATTATCAATTGCCGATGAGTGGTAATGTAAGTTGTGGGAATTTTTATTATTTTGGAGTTAGGGCAGTAAGTGTTTGCGGTACGTCTGCTGAATCATATATTGGTGCAGATATGCCACCTTGTGGTTTCTCGTTTAAGGTTTCTCCGAATCCAAGTACAGATTATGTAAAAATTGAGACTAACAATGAGATAAATGCAACATTGAGCGATAAAAAAACTATAGAGGTTCAGGAAATAGAAATATATGACAAAACAGGTATTGTCAAAATAAGGCAAAAATTTGGTAGCGGACAGACAACTGCTAACGTTTCTGTAGCAGCATTGCCAAGCGATTTTTATACACTACGAATATTTGATGGACAAGTATGGCAATCGTGTAAAATTATTATTCAACGCTAAAAGAATGATTTATTATTCAAACAGGGCACCGTTCGGTAGCCCTGTTTTATTTCATGAGATTTATTCCGACTTGGCGGTCACAATTCGTTGTTTCTCCTGCATATCTTTTTTTATTTCAACTGAAGGAAATCCCTCATTTAGAAATAAGTCTTTTACGGCATTACCATAATCTTCATGTATTTCCAGGAAAATACTTCCATTTTTATTCAGATGTTTCTTTGCAAAAGCAGCAATGAACTTGTAAAAAATCAAAGCATCATTGTCTGGTACAAATAAAGCAGTGCGTGGCTCATAGTTCAATACATTTGAATGCATGGTTGTTTTATCCCGCTCGGGCACATAGGGGGGATTGCTTACAATTATATCAAACGAAGGGAGATTGGCAGTCTCTTTTTCATTAAGAAAATCGAGATGGAGAAAATTAATTTCGGCACCCAAAGCATTTGCGTTTCTTTTTGCTACAGCTAATGCTTTTTCACTGATATCGCAGCTCCATACTTCAGCTTTGCGCAATTTTCTTTTTAATGCAATTGGAATACAGCCGCTGCCAGTTCCTATATCGAGAATTTTCAAAGAATCGATTGGAAATTTAATATTGCTGATAATAGATTCAATCAATTCTTCTGTTTCAGGCCTTGGTATCAATACATTTTTATCTACATAAAATTGAAGGCCATAAAACCATGCTTCATTGATGATATATTGAATGGGCTCATGGTTTAACAGGCGGAGCTTAGCGTCTGTAAGATGAATTTCCTGGTTTTCAGAAAGCAGGAAATCTTTTTGCAGAATGAGATCTGTTTTGCTTAACCCTGATATGTTTTCCAGCAGCAGGTCTGCAATATTCGCCGCTTCACTTTCATCATAGATTTTTCCGGTTGAACTGATTATATCCTGCCTTGCTTCCTTTACCGTCATAAGCAAACTTAAATATTTTACATTTGCCGGGCACATGAAAGAAGATATGCAGGATTATACCATTTTTATGCGTCGTTGCCTCGAACTGGCGGCGCTTGGTGCGGGCAAAGTAGCGCCAAATCCTATGGTAGGGGCTGTAGTAGTATATAATGGTCAAATCATCGGTGAAGGTTATCATGAACGCTATGGCGAAGCACATGCGGAAGTAAATGCAATAAATAACGCTACAGAAAATGGTTTTGCTGATAAAATTGATCAGTCCACTATTTATGTTTCACTGGAGCCCTGCGCTCATTATGGTAAAACGCCTCCCTGCGCGGATTTGATTATCCGCTACAAAATTCCCAAAGTCGTTATTGGTTGCCGTGATCCGTTCAAGGAAGTAGATGGAAAAGGAATTGAAAAACTGCAGGCGGCCGGTATTGAAGTTGTTACAGGAATCCTGGAAAGTGAATGCAGGGAAATTAATAAACGTTTTTTCACCTTTCATACAAAGCATCGCCCTTATATTATTTTAAAATGGGCACAAACTGCAAACCGTAAAATAGCAGCTGCTGGTACAGAGCGGCTTTTAATCACCAATGAAAAAACAAACAGGCTGGTACACAAATGGCGTAGTGAAGAAGCCGGGATTTTGATTGGAACAAATACCGCACTTGCAGATAACCCTGAGCTGACCACACGCTTATGGCCGGGCAATTCACCTGTGCGGTTAGTGATAGATATGAATTTACGTTTGCCATCTTCTCTGAAAATTTTTAACAATCATGCGGAGACAATTATTTTTAATAAAATTAAACACGAACAAGTCGGTAATGTTTTGTTTTACCAAATTACGGATGACCTAAGCGCAGCTCAACAAATTGTAAATGCATTATACCACTTAAAAATTCAAAGTGTGATAGTAGAGGGCGGCGCTGTTTTGCTGCAATCATTTATTGAAGAAAAATTGTGGGATGAAGCAAGGGTAATTACAAATACAAAAATGAAAATTGAAAATGGACTTCCTGCCCCGCAACTGATTAATGCTGTTGAACTATCTGCTGATGACTCAACAGGCGATCTGATTAATACATTTATTCAGGCAATTTAAAATCAAACCATTTGACTTCACCTGACTATTATTTTACTATCGAAAAACCTTCTGTTGCTGAATTCAAAGACAGGGGCAGCCGCTTTATTGGTTATGCTTTCCCAATAGAAAGTGTAAGTGATTTTAAGGAACGGTTAGCTGAAATTAAAAAAGAGCACCCTAAAGCCACACATCATTGTTTTGCATATCGTGTGGGCCTTGATGGTAATACATTCCGCGTAGCAGATGACGGTGAGCCATCAGGCTCGGCAGGCAGGCCCATACTCGGGCAGATAGATTCGAAGCAATTAGTGAATGTGCTGGTAATAGTAGTACGTTATTTCGGGGGTACATTGTTGGGAGTTCCTGGTTTGATTAATGCTTATAAGAATGCTGCTTAATTATGTTTACAGGTTACCCCGGCAGTTCAAAAACCTGTGGTAGTGAATTACCGGCTTCAGTTTGATTATACGCAGTTGAATAGTGTGATGAAGCTATTAAAGCAAACAGATTGCATTATTACCCGACAGGAGGTTCAGTTATTTTGTGTTATGAGCGTCGGCATAGTAAAAAATCGCCTGGAAGAAATATTTAGCCGGTTGAAAGATTTGAATGGCGTTGAAATAACGAAAGAATAGCTTACAAATAAGGATAAAAAAACGTCCGCTTAAAAGCGGACGTTTTTTTATGGAGATACTTTTTAAATTACTCAGTAACAAAATAACTCAGCTTCAATTCTACGCGACGGTTTTTAGCGCGGCCCGCAGAAGTTTTATTGTCAGCAATAGGCTGATCCTGTCCATGACCAGCAGAAGTTAACCTGCTTTCATCAACACCTTTACTTACAAGATATTTTTTCACTGCAGCGGCACGGTTATCACTTAATAACTGGTTTTTATCTGCTTTACCAGTATTGTCAGTGTGACCGTCAATTGCCAATTTCATTTCAGGATTTTCTGCAAGTATTGCGGCTACTTCATTCAATCCCTTGTTTGACTTAGCCAGCAGTTTGTAGCTACCTGTAGCGAAGTAAATATTCTGTGCAGCTTTCTCTACTTTTTTCTTTACTTCTTCTTTTATTTCAGGACATCCCTGGTTTTCTTTCACACCAGCTAGGTTAGGGCATTTATCTTCTTCATCATTTACGCCGTCACCATCACTATCAGGAATAGGACAACCCTGGTAACGAGCAACACCTGGTACATTAACGCACTTATCTTCTTCATCATTCACACCATCTTTATCAGTGTCAGGAATAGGGCATCCGTTATATTTTGCTAAACCTGCTACATCAGGGCATTTATCATCTTTATCTGCAATACCATCACCATCTTTATCAGGACAACCATTTAATGCTGCAAGTCCTGCTTCATTTGGACAAGCATCAAGGCTGTCTACAACACCATCATCATCTTTATCTATATCAACAGGGATTGGTGGGGGAGGTATAACTTTTGGTTTTGGTTTTGCCAGGTTTTGAGAAATACCTAAAGAGTAGAAAAGATTATTAGGTAATTTATCTTTATCGAAGCTCAAGCGGTAATTAGCCTGCAGGTGAACGAATGCTTCGTTTGCGATATTAACCTGTAAACCTACACCAAGAGGTGCATAGGGAGCCACTCCGAATTTTTCCCAATAATTACCGATGCCGAGACCAGCACTCAGGAACGGGTTTACTGCAACATTGTCCTTAAAGGCTCTTGCATGTGCAGATAATTCTAATTCGTTGAAGTAAGTCTTTACTCCTGACTTGTTTGAAAGTGCAGCTAATTCATTGCTTCCAAAAAGACCATTATACCTCAGTGATGCATCAATTTTGTTGGTAAGGCCTTTCCAATATGTAATTGAAAAACCCGGCTCAAGCCTTGAGCTTTTATTCCAGTCACCACTTTTTAAAACATCTTTCAGGGAAGTGTTTTTAATGTCTGTTGGTGTTTGAAAGTCGGTAAGATTAAAACTAAATCCAAGAGCTGATTTTCGTTGCCCAAAACTTACAAAAGTAATGGATGCGAAAACGGTTAATAATAAGATACGTCTCATAAATAAAATTTTTTTTCTGGTGAACGATTGCTGAAAACAATTACAGGGAAAGGGTTAAGTTTTTATTCTCATGTAATTGTAATCGGGCGCAAAGTTATAAATATTATTCTCTTTAAGAAATACAGCCAAAATTCAAGAAAACTGTAGTGTATAGCTTAAAAAATTACCTTATAGACAGCTTATTGAGTGCAAACGTTTTATCGGACGAAACTATTTTGAAATATTTTTTGCCGCATATGCTACATTGATTTGCATCATTTATTTAAATCTGTCATTCACAATCAGTGCTTTATTGTCATGCGAGTAAGTATAAAATCCTATGCCTGTCTTGGCGCCAAGGTTGCCTGCTGCTACCATATTTACTAACAAAGGACAGGGCGCATATTTGGGATTGCCAAAGCCGCTATATAACACATTTAATATGGAAAGGCATACGTCAAGGCCAATGAAATCGGCTAACTGTAACGGCCCCATTGGATGTGCCATACCAAGTTTCATAATAGTATCTATTTCTTCAACTCCGGCTACACCCTCATATAAACTATAAATTGCTTCGTTGATCATCGGCATTAATATTCTGTTTGCGATAAAGCCGGGATAATCATTTACTACACATGGCACTTTGCCTAACTGTTTACTCAGCGCGATAATAGATTCTGTAACCTCTTTTTTTGTAGAGTAGCCATTGATTACTTCTACCAGTTTCATAACAGGTACAGGGTTCATAAAGTGCATACCGATGACCATAGCAGGCCTTTTTGTTACTGCCGCAATTTTTGTAATTGAAATAGAGGATGTGTTGCTGGCAAGGATGCAATCAGCGGGCGCTGCT
>JAEUVI010000572.1 GCA_016787105.1 Chitinophagaceae bacterium
GGCAGCAGGACCCATAGAAACATAATGGAAGTGGTAAATAAAACACCCTGGCCGCTTCCAAAAAAATCTTTGTATAAGGCGCCGGTATATCCCATTAAAGCACTGATGTCCATTTTGAGCATAATAAAAATCCTGGCGAGATCTATAGGGTTAAGTGCCGAAAGTAGCAGCGTAAATTTTTCCATTGGATAGTCACTGAACGTAAAAAGTATCAGTAACACCAGCCCGTCATATATAAGGGCGAAATAAAACCATAGCAATAGCGAGATGCCGGTTCCCCTTGCTTTATCTCTTGATTTTACAGAAGCCAAAAAAGCAATCGAGGTAAATACAAGCGTTAATGTGCCACCTGCAAAAAGAAGTGCCAGGCCGGTATCATTAAAAGCGAATAATAAAACAGGTATGCCTGTGCCGATAAAAAAAGCACTCAATAGGGAAGCCGCTGTGCTAAAATATTCGCTCAGCAATATCCGCCTGCGGCTGATGGGCTGAGAAAGCATCAGCTCAATAAATTCATAGGAATTGTAATAATGTATGGTAGAAAATATCATACTGATGAGCGGTACAACAATCAGTATAATATTCAGCAGGCCAAGTATGGCCTTGCCTGTATTTTCTTCCAGTTGAAAAAGACTCAGGGAAACGATAAACAGGAAAACAGTATACGCGATTATTACTTTGTTTCGCAGTATATCGTATACAATGTATCGGGAGAGTTTCATCATTTTTCTACGATTTTTTTTGGCTAAAACCGGCAGCCAGTAATTCATCAATCCACAGCGCTTCTTTTTTTTCGTTTCGCATAATTTTCGCGACAGCTTTCCCCAGTTTTTCTTCCTGCGTCAACTGCTGCAATTCATTCATGCTCCGGAGAAAAATCATTTTTCCCTCCTGCAGGTATAATACATGAGTAGTAAGCTCATCCAGGTCGCTTAGAATATGCGAAGAGATAAGTACCAGTTTATTTTTTTTCTTTTCTTTGATAATTTTTTCTTTCAGTACTTCAGAAGATATTGGATCAAGTCCCGCGGTAGGCTCATCCAGTATCAGTATCTCTGGGTTGAAATAAAATGCAAGTGCGGCACTTACCTTCTGACGTGTACCTCCACTAAGCGTGCGCATGGGCTTATCGAAAATGGAAACAAGGTTGAATTGCACCAGCAAATCTGTATCAGGTTCATTGCCCGAGACTGTTCTGATATTTTTCATCAAAGAGAATAATTGCCCCACTTTCATGTTGTCAGGATAGCGCCCTATTTGCGGCATGTAACCAATATCACTGCGGTATTGCGGATTGCTATCAATAAGTTTTCCGTTTACATGAATACTACCGCTGTCAGCCTTTACCAAACCAAGAATACATTTTATCAATGTGGTTTTACCCGAACCATTTGGTCCTATCAATGATATAACCTGGCCACTGCTGAGCAATGCATTGATATTATCCAGCGCCTGCAATTTTTTGAAACGTTTTTCTAACTGCTCTATACGTATCATAGCTTATTTGGTTTCATGACAGGTTTTTCATCTGCCAGGTTTTCGGGTGTTAACCCGGGAATTGCTTTTTCGGCTTTATCCAGCAGCGATACCATAAAGCTTCTCATCAATACCAGCGTTGTGGGATTTTGCTCTACTACCATCGCGTACATGCTTACGGGGTGGTAAGGCACGTCGCCGATTCCATCTTTGTTGATATCATAACCCTCATATTTATCCCAGTAATTGTTATTGAATTTATTCAGCACCATAGTGCCATTGGTCGACACATCAAAACTGTTTCCGGTAAAATTGTTTGAGATAAAACTGTTATCATCGCAACTGGCCTGTACTTTAATGGCCCAGCCATTATTGCTGAAACTGTTTTCCTGAATCAGCATACGGCTGCTGCCTTCCATGTATATGCCTGTTGTGTTTTCGAGAAAAATATTATTTACAATATAGCTATCACTGATTTCTTTCAGTAATATGCCATAGGCAGAAGGTCCCCAGTTTTTTTCAAAGTGGTTGTGATCCATCCGTACTTTGTGCGAGTACATTACGGCGACACCGGCGCCATTATTATGAAAAGTATTGCCGGTATAATGATTGCTATGGGAAAACATAAAGTGTAATCCATAGCGTATATTTTTTTCGCTATAATTTCCGGCTATCAAAGATTCCGTTACAAATTC
>JAEUVI010000020.1 GCA_016787105.1 Chitinophagaceae bacterium
GGAGCCGGAATCGGTTATCAAATTGTATGGCCCTGACTGCCTTGTGCCGGGAACCTTCGCGGCTAACTGTTTGCTTGCAAGAAAGCTTAGCGAGAGCGGAACACGTTTCGTGCAATTGTATCACCAGGGTTGGGATTCGCATGGCAATCTTCCCGAAGAAATAAAGGGCCAGTGCAAAGATGTGGATCAGGCCAGTGCAGGATTGATCATGGATTTAAAACAAAGAGGTTTGCTGGATGAGACATTGGTAATCTGGGGTGGCGAGTTTGGCCGTACCAATTATTGCCAGGGTACATTAATGAAAGATAATTACGGAAGAGATCATCATCCGCGTTGTTTTTCTGTATGGATGGCCGGTGGTGGTGTGAAGCCCGGTGTGTATGGAGAAACAGATGAGTTTGGCTATAACATTGCAAAGGATCCTGTACACGTACACGATTTTCATGCTACAATTTTGGCCTTGATGGGGTTAAATCATGAACAACTTGTTTTCAAACATCTTGGCAGAAGGTACAGGCTTACTGATGTGTCAGGAAACCTGGTGAAAGGATTGATGGCATAATACAGAACTAAGATTTACATGGTTAAAAGTATTGGGGGGAAATAAAATAAACTTTCGGTTGTTTGGAATTTTCTGGCTGAATTATAAAAATCGTCTGTCAGACAAAGATTAAAATAGGACAAACTAATATTCACTATTCACAATTGACCATTCACTACTATGCATCGCAGAAAATTTATCAAACAATCATCAATCGCCGCAGGCTTGTTTTGCGCACCTGCTATTCTTCGCAACCTGCAGCAGGATGACACGATATTGGGACATAACAATAAGCGTTATCGTATCAACACAAAGTGGAGCCAGGCAGATGTAGCAAGATACCCGGTAAAAGATTGCCACGAAATGGTGCAGGATAAACTGGGCCGCATTGTATTGCTGACGAATGAAACTAAGAACAATGTGATCATTTATGATAAGAGTGGCAGATTGATAAAGACATGGGGTAGTGAATACCCGGGAGCACACGGATTAACGTTGTTTAATGAAAATGGTGATGATGTTCTCTTTATCTGCGATAACAATCGCCACCAGGTGATAAAGACAACAATCGACGGAAGAGTGCTTCTTACGCTGGATTATCCGAAAGAAACTGGTCAATACACAAAGGCAGACGAGTATGTGCCTACTGAAAGTATCATTGCACCAAACGGAGACATTTACGTGGTAGATGGATATGGAAAAGATTTTGTGATACAATACGATTCAAAAGGAAAATACATCCGTCATTTTGGTGGCAGGGGAGAAGGAGATAAATACCTGGTGAATGCACATGGTATCTGTATTGATAACAGGGATAAAGCTAATCCGTGTTTGATAGTAACATCACGTATTCAGAATGCATTCAAACGCTACAAATTCGACGGTACTTATATTGATACAATTCCGCTTCCGGGTGCATGGGTTTGCCGGCCTGTAATAAAAGGTGACTATTTGTACGCGGCCGTTTTGCAAACGAATTCAAGACAAGGTGAGAAATCAGGTTTTGTATTGGTACTGGATAAAAACTTTAAGGTCATTTCCAGTATAGCCGGTAATCTTCCTGCCTACATAGATGGTAAGCCTGAAGAAATGTACCAGACAGTAAAAGTGTTCGATTACCCGCATGATGTATGTATTGATGATGAAGAAAACATGTATGTGGCGCAATGGAATTCCGATCATGTATATCCTTATAAACTGCAACCGGTATAATGCGTGATTAAATAACTTTTGCCTGCTGATGAAACAACTGCTGCTGCTTTCTTTTTTATTTATTGGATTCAATTCTTTTGCCCAGGAAAAATTTCAACTGGCTCCGCCTATGTTGAAGTTTAAATCGGCTTTTTTTGCTGGCAGTACCAGCTTACAGGTAATATTTAATCAGCCCGGTACTGAGATAAGATATACACTGAATGGAAATGAACCGACAGAAAATGATTTGTTGTATACCGCCCCGGTTATTATCACAAAGAGAACAATTGTAAAAGTGAAAGCGATAGGCAAGGATTTTCTTCCTTCAGAAACTGTAACAGCGGAGTTTATCAAAGAAGGCAAAGCGGTTAAGCAGATAGAGTTTTCAACACCGAATGAATTTTATGCAAAAGCTAAAAAAGATATTTTGTATGATAATGCCGGCGGCTTTACAAATTATAGTGGTGGTACCTGGATTGGTTACGACAAGGACACAGCAGAAGTAATCATTACATTAAAAAAGAAAGAAAAAGTCAGGACTGTATTGATAAACATGCTACAGGATGAAGGCAGTTGGATATTTCTGCCCGAAAGCATAACCATGTTTTATTTTGGGGAGAAAACTAACTCCTGGTTACAGGTTGGGCAGCAAACATTTGAACATGATAAACCTGCACCAAAGAAATGCAATAGCTACGAATTAAAATTCCGGAAAAAAGTCAAAACAAATAAAATAAGGCTGGTAATTTCTGTTTTGAAAAAAATACCTGAATGGCACCCCGGTAAGGGAAAGCATGCCTGGTTTTTTATTGATGAAATAAAAGTATATTGAAGAACATGCAACGACAAAAAAACATAGTATTCAACATATCGCTGTCTTTAAATTGTCTCCTGCTTTTTTTATTATTTTTTGATAGCAGGCTGTCAGTACCATCATGGTTACAGGTCTTTGGCCGCATGCACCCATTGCTTGTACACTTTCCAATAGTTATCATACTGGTATATTTTGGTTGTGTTTTTTTAATTACAAAAAAATTTCAGCAGGAAAAATGGTATGGTAACATGATGGATATTATTCTGCTGTTGTCATCTGTAACTGCAGTCCTTTCCGCATTGATGGGTTTGTTTTTATCAAAAGAAGCCGGGTATGATTTGGATGCATTGGCTATTCACAAATGGACGGGAGCGTTTACTTCCTTTGGTTTATTCCTGATATATGCTTTTAAATCCGGGATCCGCAGGATGCCATTACTGAACTATATCCTTGCTTTTGGAATTTGTTTGATAGTTGTACTGGCTGGTCATTTCGGTGGAAATATAACTCATGGAGAAAATTATTTGCTGGCCCCGGTTACGCCAGAGAAAAAAAGAGTAATAGCCGCATTTGAAGACGCGATTGTGTACAAGGATATGGTAGAGCCGATACTGGAAAGTAAATGTATGTCTTGCCATAACAGTAATAAGGCGAAGGGTGAGCTGATTATGGAAACCAAAGAATTATTGTTGAAAGGAGGCAAGGAAGGGAAATTATGGGATTCAACAAAGGCAGATCTTGGGTTGATGATGGAACGCATCCATTTACCGGAAAATGAAAAGAAGCATATGCCTCCTGCGGGCAAGCCACAACTAACCAATGAGGAAATAGTTGTTTTGTATTCGTGGATAAAATCAGGAGCGGACTTTGAGAAGAAAGTAGCAGATCTTTTACCAACAGACACTTTGCACGCAATCGCTTTAAAAACATTAAAGCAATCAACAGACGAGCAATATGATTTTGCAGCAGCAGATGATAAGGAAATACAGAAGTTAAGTAATAACAATCGTGTTATTACACCTTTATTTCTGAATTCACCAGCACTCGCGGTTAATTTTTATAATAAACAGTTTTACGATTCTAAACAGTTAGCTGAGTTAAAACCTTTGAGTAACCAGGTGGTGGAGTTGAACCTTGATAATATGCCTGTGAAAGACGAGGATTTGAAAATAATCGGCTCGTTTACTAACCTGCGGAAATTAAATTTAAACGGAACCGCAATTACAGGAGCAACATTAAACGAATTGCAAAAAATACCTAATCTCAAGAGTGTCTCACTTTCTGGCACAGCGGTAAAAGCTGAGCAGTTAAATGTATTGGCTGGGCTGCCAAAACTCCGCACTGTGTATTTATGGAATACAGCGATTGCAACACAAGAAATAGAAAAGCTTGCAGAGAAAAATAAGAATATTATTTACCAGGCTGGCTTTAAAGGCGACACTGTTGTGCTGAAATTAACACCACCTATTATAGAAAACGAAGGAAGTATAATCACCGAAGCAGTTCCATTGAGATTGAAACATTATATTAATGGCACTATTCTGCGCTATACAATGGATGGTTCTGACCCGGATAGTATTAATTCTCCTGTATACAACGATAAGGTAAAATTAAACTCCGCAGCTATAGTGAAGGCAAAAGCTTATAAACCCGGATGGATAAGCAGTGACATTGCTGAACAACAGTTTTTTAAAAGTACTTATCACCCGGATAGTATCGTGATGGTTACACCAGTTGACCCGCAGTACAAAGCAGAAGGGGCAAAGACAATATTTGATTTAAGAAAAAGCGAACTGAACTATAAAAATGGTGAATGGGTGGGTTATCGCCAGAATGCAATGGAAGTAAAAATGCTTTTTAATAAACCGATAGAAGCGAATAATGTTACTATGAGCATTATGAAAGATGCGGATGGTTATATCTTGCCGCCATTAAGTATGGAAGTATGGGGCGGAACAGACGAAAACAATCTAAAACTTCTTGCAAGAGTAACGCCAAAGCAACCGGGAAAAGATTCTCATGAACAGGAAAATCTTGCAATAGCATGTGATTTTCAACCAACGCAGGTTACTTGTATAAAATTAATAGCAAAGCCTGTTCCAAGACTCCCGGACTGGCACAGAGGTAAAGGTGAAAAAGCCTGGATTTTTGTGGATGAAGTTTTTGTGAATTAGAACAACTACCAGTTATTGGCCTGTTCTGCATTCATTCTTTCCGATACATCCGCGGCTTCATGTATTTTCCAATCCGGGTCATAACGAACAAACCAGGATATCCATAAGCTTCTTGAAAGCCGCATCAACCAGGGTTGTAGCGCTATCAGTAAAAGAGCATTAAACCCCATCCAGTAAAAAAAACGGCTATCCTGCAGCGACATGCCAATGGTGAGTAACCACGCAAAAAAACTTAATACACAAATGCCTAGTGCCAATGCATAACTTACATAACTGGTGCCGTAATAAAACCCCACTTCAATTTCTGTAGCCTGCCCGCATACCGGGCATTGCTTATTCATCTCCATATTCTTTTTGAAATTGATACTAATAGGATTTTTAAACAATTTTCCTTCCCTGCATCGCGGGCACCTGCAGCCTAATGTAGAAGATAAATATCCGCGTGATGTTTTGTTCTCAGCCATTCGTTCGCTTAAATAAGTGATTGTATTATTTTTTCTAATTGTGCAGATGGAACAACCCCGGATTGTCTCCAGATTATTTTTCCCCTTCTGAATAAAATTAAAGTTGGAACACTTTGCACCTGGTACACACCTGCAGCCGCAGGGCTTTTATCTATATCAATTTTTATAATTCTTAAACTTTCTCCCATCTTTTCGTGCAGTTCCTGCAAAATAGGTTTCATCATCTTGCATGGGCCGCACCATTCGGCAAAAAAGTCAACTAACACAGGCGTGTCTCCCTGTATCAACTCACCAAATGTTTCCCTTTTATTAGCTGTTTCCATTTTTCTCTTTTGTAAACATACTGAATAATAAGCCACCCATCAGTGCGCCATATGCTGTACTGTTATGCCATTTAGAAGTAATCATACAAGTGCCGCTTGTGCATCCGATCTGCTGCCAGTATAAAAAACCTGCGGCAGCACCAAGTATAATTCCGGCTATCAGCAATTTGTTGTTTAATAACCAATTTTTCATTACGTATACAATAGTGCAAAATTACACTGTTGCTGCCTTTTTCTGTAATTTTTATTAAACGATGTAAGTGTATTCCATAGCAAGGTTTACCGGCTCGTAGAGAAAATTTATTCGTTTTAAATCTTCTTATTCAGGCTATCCCATGCACCGCCATTGTAATTTTCAATTCCGCCTGATTTCAATAATCCGCAAGCTATACCGCTCCTGGCGCCACTACGGCAAACTGTGATTATGGGTTTTTTCATTTTTCTGAATTCAGGCATGTAGCTTTTTACCTGGTCAAGTGGAATATTTATAGAGTTTTTTATATGTCCGCCGCGAAATTCTTCTTTGCTGCGAACATCAACTATTACAGCACCTTTACTTACGAGGTCTTTGTAGTCAATTCCTTTTCCGAATAATGTTTTTAGTAAGCTTATCATTTTGTTATTTATTTTATAGTGATTTAATTATAACAGTGTATTTGGGTATACGTAATCTGTGATATTGAATTTGCCGCTTTCTTTAATGGCTTTAAAGCCGCCTTTTATATCCACGAGGTTTTCGTACCCTCTTGCCTTGAGTATAGAAATAAATATGATAGAGCGATAGCCTCCTGCGCAATGAACATACTCCGTTTTGTATTTATCAACTTTGGTCATGCTATCGTTGATAAAATCAAGCGGAGCATTGACAGCACCTTCAATATGCTCGGAATCGAATTCGCTTTTCTTTCTCACATCAATCAGCTGTACAGATGGATGTTTTTGGTTTCTATCAGCAAGTTCTTCTGCAGTTATAGATATTATTGTGTCAATTTGTTTTCCTGATTTTTCCCAGCTCTCAAAGCCGCCATCAAGGTATCCGATTGCATTATCATAACCTACACGGGCCAGCCTTGTAATTACTTCCTCTATGTTTTCTTTATCAGCAACAATCAATATTTCCTGTTTAATATCAGTAATCAATGTACCTACCCAGGGAGCAAAACTGCCATCTATGCCAATATTGATTGAGTTGGGTATAAATCCTTTTGCAAAAACCTGCGCAGTTCTTGTGTCGAGTATCAATGCGCCTGTTTCATTCGCAGCAGCTTCAAATGCTGCCGGGCTTAAAGCCTGCGTACCTCTTTTTATTACATCAGTTATGCTGTCATAACCGTTTATATTCATTAAAACATTCAATGGAAAATAAGAAGGTGGCGGCACCAAACCATTAAGCACTTCTTTAATAAACTGATCTTTGGACAAGTCTTTTTGCAACGCGTAGTTGGTTGCTTTTTGATGGCCCAATGTATCGGTGTTTTCTTTACTCATGTTTTTGCCGCAGGCGCTTCCTGCGCCATGTGCCGGGTAAACAATCAGGTGGTCGGGCAGTGGCATAATTTTGTTCCTGAGAGAATCATAGAGATGTCCGGCTAATTTTTCCGGGGTAAGATCAGGTATTACCTTCTGCGCAAGATCTGGTCTTCCAACATCACCTATAAAAAGCGTATCACCGGTAAAAATTGTTGTTTCGTTACCATTCTCATCACTAAGCAAAAAGCAGGATGATTCCATTGTATGTCCTGGTGTATGTAAGAGTTTTATGCGAATATTTCCGATGCCGAATTCCTGTCCGTCAGTTGCTACTATTGCCTCGAAATGTGGCTTTGCAGTAGGGCCATATACTATTTTAGCACCTGTTTCTTTTGCCAGGTCTAAATGTCCCGAAACAAAGTCGGCATGAAAGTGTGTTTCGAATACGTATTTAATTCTGGCTTTATCGTTCTCGGCTTTTTGTATATATGGATTTACTTCTCTTAACGGGTCAATAACTGCAGCTTCCCCATTGCTTTCAATATAATAAGCGCCTTGTGCCAGGCATCCGGTGTATATCTGTTCAATTTTCATGTTTCGATGATTTTAAAATTTGGAAAAGCATTATTTGCTTGTACTGCAAATTTCAGGCAGGTGGAACGACCAGACTATGACTTTTGTCACAAAAGGGAGTGAGCTGTTATTATTTTATAAACAGCTCTTTGATAATAATATAGATAGCCATTAATAATACAAACCAGCCAAACCCTTTTTTGAGTGAGGCTGAATCGATTCTATCAGCCAGTTTGCTTCCGATAAAAATGCCTGCAATTGCCAAAGCCGTAAATGTGCAGAGAAGAAGCCAGTCAAATTCAAATTGCTTTAAACTGAAGAGAAATCCAAATAAGGAGTTGATAGCAATAATCAGCAAAGATGTTCCAACTGCCCTCTTCATTCTTATTCTTAAAAAAAGAACCAAAGAAGGAATGATTAGAAATCCGCCACCGGCACCAAGCAAGCCGGTGATAAATCCTATAACTATTCCAAGTATCATTAATGGAAATACCCTGTGTTTGTTGGTAGTCTTTAGTGATTCTGTGTTTTCATCATTGTCGTAATTCCTGATCATTGCAAATGAGGCAAAAAGCATAAGCAATGCGAAAAAAATCATTAAGAACATGTTCTTGGAAACATCAATGCCTGCAACAGAAAAAAGATGTGCCGGTATTGACGGCAGTATATAGTGCCTGGTAATAAAAATAGAAAATATCGAAGGCAAACCAAATTCGGATACAGCTTTGAAATCAACCATCCCTTTTGCATAAGCCCTCACGCCACCAACAAGGCTGGTGACCCCTACAATAAATAATGAACTTGTAGTAGCTAGTACGGGATTTACATGCATAAGATAGACAAGTACGGGAACGGTAAGAATGGATCCGCCACTTCCTGCAAGGCCAAGGGAAACACCGATTAGTATAGCTATAAAATATCCGAGAATTTCCATTTCATTTTTTGTAAGAGTAGCGATAAAATTCTTTCCTGATTGTGATACCTGTCACAACCTCCTGATTAATTGATAAGTTCAATCATGTTTCGCTGCAGCTTTACAAGGTTCCGTTGTTCCATTTTTTTTAATAACCTGGATACCACTTCTCTTGATGTAGCGAGATCGTCTGCAATTTGCTGGTGGGATAATTCAATGATTTGTTTTCCTTTTTCAGTTGCGTGCCTTTTCAGGTAAAACTCAAGTCGCTCATCCATGTTTCTGAAAGCGATATTGTCAATTACTGACAGCAATTCATTGAAGCGGTTGCGATAGGTTTGTATCACAAACTGGTACCAGCTTTTGTATTTATTCATCAGTTCGTCCATCAACTGTACGGGCAGTAGCAATACTTTGGTTTCTTCTTCTGCTTTTGCCATTATTTCGCTTGCCTGCGATTGTATTGCGCATATGAGTGATATAGCACAGGCATTGCCAGGGCCTATCCAGTACATCAGGAACTCTCCGCCTTCTTCATTTTTCCGGTAAATTTTTATTCTTCCGTCTAATACCAATACAGCTGATTTTATATACTGGCCTGTTCGCATGATGATTTCATCTGCGTGGAATGTTTTTTCGATTGCGTGTTTCTCAATTATCGCAATCAGTTCATCCTCAAACTGGGGAAATAGATGTTTCATGTTCATGATAAAACCTTTTCCATCTGCATACTGCGTGATCCTTTTATAAGTATATAGGTGTTTTCAAAATGCTGTTGCTGCAACCACTCCTTCGCTTCAGTTGAGTTGGTAAAAGAAATAAAAGGATGCTCCAGTTTTAAGAAATCGCCACCTACCAATACGGCGTTTTCCCATTTATATTTTTTTATCAGGTCAACTATGGCATCATGCTCCTGCAGGCTTTCTTCACCAAGTTCTGCCATGGCGCCAAGCAACAGGACTTTTTTACTTGCATTTAATTTTGCGAGATTTTCTATGGCCAGTTTCATACTGCTGGGGTTCGCGTTGTAGGCATCCAGTATTATCTTATTTGATCCTTTTTCTATCAGTTGAGATCTACTGTTGGATGGCGCATAGTTTTCAATAGAAGATTTTATTTTTTCTTCTTGTATTTTAAAATACCTGCCGATAGCAACCGCAGCAAGTACGTTGGGTAAATTATAATCACCAACCATATTTGTTTTTATGTCATTATTAAAGCCTTCAATTTTAACATGCAGAAATGGTTCGCTTTGGGAAACATTACCTGTTGTTCCTGCATCCTTTGTTCCGTATGTGATTACACTATTAATGCCTTTGCTCATTTCCTGCAAATAATCATAATCATTCATGATAAACGCGGTTCCATTATTTGCACGCAGGTAATCAAACAATTCGCCTTTCCCTTTTTTAACACCTTCGGGTCCTCCAAAACCTTCCAGGTGTGCTTTGCCCGCATTAGTGATAAGACCATGCGTTGGCAAAGTATATTTACAATAGCCTTCTATTTCTTTTTGGTGATTAGCGCCCATTTCTATCACTGCTATTTCTGCATCAGGTTTTATTTTCAGAATTGTCAACGGAATGCCGATATGATTATTCAGGTTGCCTTCCGTTGTTGAAGTTTTAAAAGACGAGGAGAGTACAACGTGAATGAGTTCCTTGGTGGTGGTTTTGCCATTGCTGCCAGTGATGGCTATAAAGGGGATATTAAATTGTTCGCGATGATGTTTTGCTAATTGTTGCAAGGCAGATAATACATCATCAACCAGGAATGTTTTTCCCGGTATTTCAAATTCTTTTTCATCAATGACCGCGAAAGCAGCACCTGCATCAAGCGCTTGTTTAGCGAATGCGTTACCATTAAAATTTCCTCCCTTTAATGCAAAGAAGATATCTCCGGGTTTTAGCTTGCGTGTATCTGTTTGTACCGAAGGGTGTTGTTGATAGATTTTGTAAAGTGATGAAATACTCATAGTCTATAGTCAATCAGTTGTAAGTCTGCTAAGGTCAGGAATTTTTACTTTTTACTTTTGATTTTTTACTGCAGGCAAACTGCGTAAATAAAAAACCCCGCAATAAAGCGGGGTTTTTTAAAATATAAAAGTGAATTATCTTTTTTGTCTTCTTGTTTTCCACCAGTTACCTGTTTTGCGTTTGTTACCTTCTGGGCTACCCATACGGTCCATAGCGCAACGGAAACCAACGGTGCTGCTTGCCTGCTCTTCTTCCATGAAACGGCGTGAGCCAGGGCTCAGCCAGTAAGCCATATCATTCCAGCTACCACCTTTATACACTCTTGAATGGTCGCTGATAAGTGTAGTGATACCGTAACCATAGTTAGCGCCGGATAATGAGTCTCCATCAAGGAAGTTGATAACATTACCACGCTGATAGTTGCGGCGGCTTTTGCTTTCCTCATCTGTTACATCTACCATTTTTACTTTACCTACGCTGTCAATTTCAGCTTCACCATTTTGGTTTTTGTAGAGTTTCTGGAATTTATTACCACGGAAAGGAGCTACATCATCCTGGTCAAGTGCGCTAAGCGGACGGTAAACGTCCATCACCCACTCACTTACGTTACCAGCCATGTTATAGATGCCAAATCCATTAGGGTAAAACGATTTTACAGGAGCAGTATAAACTGCACGGTCATTCAAACCTCCCGATACACCGGCATT
>JAEUVI010000039.1 GCA_016787105.1 Chitinophagaceae bacterium
CTTTCATAAAATCAGGATGATGACGATTGGGAAACGGTCTCGCTAAGCGTATAGAACCCTGCACTCCATTTGGATCATTGTTTACCCGGATGCTTTCTCCTTTTTTTGCGGAAGGAGTTATTTGAACAGAGGGAACAGCAAAATCTTTTTGATGAAATGGCAAATCTCCGAAATTATCATTCAGCAATTGCTCCAGGTTCTGTGGCAGCCTGCCCGCAACAAATAATATCAACTTTCCATTGCGGTAATATTTATCATAAAAAGCAAGCAATTCATCCCTTGTCAATGCATCAAAATCTTCGAAGCGACTGTATTTACCATAAGGGTGATTGGTTCCAAACAACAATTCATCAATCAATCTGCCGGCAACAAAATCAGCTTTTTTTAAACTTACCGACAGGCGTTGCTTCATATTCTGTTTGTAAATATCCAGCTCTTCCTGCGGCATTACCGAATCGGTAATCAACTCACGAACAACGGGCAATAGCTTATCAATATGCTTGGTAAGTGTATGCAGTGTGAGTGTCGCGGTTTCATTGTAACATGCCCGGTTGAAATGCGAGCCATAGTATTCAAAATGTTCATTGATTTCAAATGCTGTTTTTTTTGAAGTGCCGTTCTTCAGCATGAAATTGGCGGAAGCTGCCACCAGGTTTTTATCTTCAAACCAGTTACCCGCATAAAAAACCCAATCAATCATCATTACATCTTCTGCACCCGCATCAATGCTATATACCTCCACACCGTTTTTCAATGTTAGTTTTGTATAGGGTTTTAAGCTGAGCTTAAAATTTACGGGGTCAACTGTTTCCGGCGCTATTGTTCTGTTGAGCATATTTAATTCCTTCGCTTTATTTAAGATTTTCAAACGGATAAAGTTTCACTGGTAAAATCAATTTGCATAGTAATACAGGGTATTACTGTTCTTTTCGTCAAAAATCTTACGGCTTTCTTCCAGTATATCTTTGGTCGTTACCGATTGATATTTTTCTAATTCCGAATTCATCAATGCTGCATCGCCGAGTAGTTCATAATAAGCAAGACTATTGGCACGGCTCATTACACTCATATCTTCAAAAGCGAGCATGCTTTCTGTTTTATTCTTTACTTTTTGCAATTCATTTTCTGACACGGCATTTTGTTTCATATCTTCCAATACTTCCATTAATGCTTTCTCCGCATCTTCCATCTTCACTCCTTTTACCAGTTTGCCATCAAAGCTTACGAGCCCCGCATCTACAGTACCATGATGATAGCACTCTACGTTACTGAATAGTTTTTTTTCTTTTACCAATGCCTGGAATAACCGGGAAGAGCCACCACCACTTAATATATCTGTAATTAAATCAGTAGCGTGATATCTTTTATCGAGCCGCGGGTACATGTGCCAGCTTTTATACAAAGCATCCAGTGGCACATCTGCTTTTACTTCCATCTTTCTTGCTTCGGTTTGTTCGGGTTCCTGTGCAATATTCCTGTTATATTTTTCGCCTGCAGGTATGGGAGCAAACCATTTGTCCGCCAGTTTCTTCACGTTATCAACTGTTACATTTCCGGCTACAACAAGTATAGCATTTACCGGGCGGTAATGTTTGAAAAAGAAATTTTTCACATCGTCCAGTTTTGCTGTTTCAATATGGGATAGTTCTTTTCCAATTGTCATCCAGCGGTAAGGATGTTTTTTAAATGCCATTTCCCGCATTTTAAAACCAACATCACCGTACGGTTTATTGATATAATGTTCTTTGAATTCTTCACATACAACCTTACGTTGTACTTCCAGGCTTTTTTCGCTGAATGCGAGAGAAAGCATGCGATCGCTTTCCAGCCAGAATGCGGTTTCTAAATTTTCAGCAGGTAGCTGTATATAATAATTCGTGAGATCGTTTGTTGTATACGCATTGTTTTCTCCACCTGCCATCTGCAAGGGTTCATCGTAGTCGGGAATATTAACCGAGCCACCAAACATGAGGTGCTCAAATAAATGTGCAAAACCGGTACGGTTGGGATCTTCATCCCTTGCGCCTACATCATAGAGCACATTCATAACAGCCATAGGTGTAGATAAATCCTGGTGCACAATAACCCGCAGGCCATTGGACAATGTAAATTTTTCAAATTGAATCATAACCTTATAAAACAATTGATAATTGCCAAAAGTTGTAAAAATAAGAAAATAGCAATGCGCAGAAAGGGATACTAAAGAATGCTTTTCACTTTAAACTCAAAGTCAAGTAGTTCGCCAAAACGGCGGACAACAATTTTCACCCTTTCGCCGGCCACTTGCAGGGCCGATTTATAATGAGAGAGATTTTGATCAAAAGTACGGTTGATACCTACAACAATATCGCCTTCAATCAGGCCAGCTTTTTCAGCCGGAGAGCCTTTTGCTACATCGCCTATAACAATCAGTCCATCCAGGCTGTATAATTCAATACCACTGTAAGCATAATCAAACAAGTCGTTGAAGTGTGAGTTGGGAGTAATATAAATATCTCTCCTCCCGTAATTCAATATTACATTGAAGCGCCGCAATAAATCATTTCCAAGTATACCTCCAAGAAAAGGATAGGAAGTAACGTTGTATGTATCATCGAAAATATAAACAGGTACATTGCGGAACCGGTATGGCCCCAGCCTGAACTCACGGACGACCGAAGTGAGCATGTCTACTTTTCCGCCGAGGCCCTCTGCTTCTTTCACGAAGTATTTTCTCTTTTTATGCATCAATGCACTGTCTTTTACAAAATCATTAGTAAGCATCAGGCACAAACCAGCTCCCATATCAAACAAAAACCGTGAGGTTATGGAGGCGTCGTCCCTCACTCTTGCTGTTTGTACCGGCAAGGTAGAAATGAGTGGCCGCAGCAGGTAGCCACCTTTGGGATAACGCATATAACCCTTGCTGTAAAAAGAAATGATTGAACTATCATAATCCAGTTTTACAATATAGCGGTTCAATACAGAATAGCCGATAATTCCATCTATACGCTCTCCATATACATTGGTGAGAATTTCATAATCATTGATATGAAAATTCAGGCTGTCAACTGTAAGGCCTGGCAGGTGCAGCTGCTGGTTGTATATAAAACTAACCTGTCGCATACCTGCAATGCCGCGAATTGTTTTATCAGATGGAACCTTTACAAGTTTAAAATATTCTGCAGTAGAAGAGTCGAGTGATATACCACCGCTTCCGGTGTCCAGTACAAAATTGAGGGAATCGGCAAACGAAGAAAAAGTACCTCTCAGGATGACAACACCTCCATATAATTGTTTAAAAGTAAAACGGGTGAGTAATTTTGCCGGAGGTTCAATAAATTCTTCCTGTGCAAAAGCCGGCTTTGTATTACAAATGAGCAATAACAAGAGAGAAGTAAGCGGAAATAATCGTTTCATACAGTCAGTGGCGTTTCTGGTCTCAATCCAAATAGGACAAATACAATATCGAAATAGATGCAAAGGCAGTGATATTAAATAAATTTAGCCCATTGACAGATGTAAACAAAACCATTCAACACAATTTGCGTTAATTGTCTTATAGTACATTTGCAACCGGAGAAAAAACATATGGAGCTATCAGTATTATATCAAAAGGCTTTGGATTTTGAGTTCCTCAATGTTGAAGAAGGTGTTTTTCTTTTTCACAATGCACCGCTCACGGAACTGATGTTTGTGGCTAACGAAATGAGAAAGAAACAGGTACCACATGGAAAAGTGACCTGGCAGATAGATCGGAACGTGAATACAACCAACGTCTGCATTGCGAATTGTAAGTTTTGCAATTTCTACCGTATACCGGGCCACGCAGAGGCATACATAACAGATATGCCTGCTTACCGCCGTAAAATAGAGGAAACGATTAAATACGGCGGAGATCAGCTACTCCTACAGGGTGGACACCACCCGGATCTGGGATTACAATTTTATGTAGATACTTTCCGGCAGATAAAAGCCGAGTTTCCAACAATTAAACTGCATACACTCGGGCCGCCCGAAGTAGCACATATCACCAAGTTGGAAAAATCCACGCACAGGGAAGTATTGACTGCATTGAAAGAAGCGGGAATGGATTCACTTCCTGGTGCAGGTGCAGAAATATTGGTAGACCGTGTACGCAGGTTAATATCAAAAGGAAAATGCGGGGCACAGGAATGGCTGGATATAATGCATGAGGCACACAAGCTCAACATTACTACATCAGCTACAATGATGTTTGGCCATGTTGAAACTATTGAAGAACGATTTGATCACCTCGTGAAAATAAGAGAAGTGCAAAGCCGCAAACCTGCGGATGCAAAAGGATTTCTCGCCTTTATTCCCTGGACATTCCAGGATGTAGATACACTGCTGACAAGGATACGCGGCGTACATAACCTTACTACGCCGGATGAATATATCCGCATGATTGCCATCAGCCGCATCATGCTACCGAATGTGAAAAACATACAGGCATCGTGGCTGACGGTAGGAAAACAAACAGCGCAAATCTGCCTGAATGCAGGCGCCAATGATTTTGGTTCGATAATGATAGAAGAAAACGTAGTAAGCGCCGCGGGTGCGCCACACCGGTTTACGTATAAAACAATTCAGAATGCAATTCGGGAAGCAGGTTTTGAACCTCAACTGCGCAACCAGCAGTATGAATGGAGAGAAATACCGGAGGCGATTGTGGAGCAGGTAGTAAATTATTAATCAGCAGTAAGATTTGTTGTATTGTAATGATTACCGAGGAGGATAAGAAAAGCCGTAAAAAGAAAACTTTTCAATAATCAACAACTCTTTTTCTTTTTTGATCTCTTAATATATGAATACATTTTCCTGGTTTAGAAAAATAGCATTGGCAGAAGGTGTTTCATTTTTGGTTTTATTACTTATTGCAATGCCGCTGAAATATTTCGCGCAAATGCCTAAAGCGGTGACGGTAGTAGGTATGCTGCACGGAATATTGTTTGTTTTATTTATCATACTCGCCTTTGAAGTAAAAGGAAGTTATCAGAAAAGTTTCGGATGGTTTATGAAATCATTTATCGCATCATTGCTGCCGTTCGGTACATTTATAATGGATAAGCAGTGGAAGGCTGAAGAGCGATTAGGTAAAGAATAAACAGGTTATGCTGATTCAAATCATAAAGCAACTACTCATTCGCGATCTTGATAAGCTGAAAAGTGAAATTGAACAATATCGTGATGAGTCAAAAATCTGGTACACAGAAAAGTCAATCGCAAACTCCGCAGGAAACCTTTGCCTGCACCTGGCAGGCAATCTCAATACTTATATCGGGACTGTATTTGGTAAAACAAACTATGTGCGCAATCGCGATCTTGAATTTTCACAAAAAGACGTTCCAAGATCCCAACTGCTGAAAATGATTGATGATACAATACTGGTTGTGCAGCAGTCATTGGAGAAAGTAAATGACGCACAACTGGAGGAAGAATTCCCATTGCTCATCTGGCAGGAAAAAACAAGTACGGCTTATGTATTGATGCATCTCACTACTCATTTAGCCTATCATCTCGGCCAGGTAAATTATCACCGGAGATTATTGGATAGTTGATACCGCACAAAACTTTTGCTATGAATATCCCTTTTGAAACAATTGACTGGGAAAAAATTCCCAAAACTATTCATGCGGGAGATAGCGGTACTGCTTACTGGCAAACAAAACAATACGAAGGTTTGAGGGTGAGGCTTGTGGAATATTCCGCTGGTTATTTTGCCAATCACTGGTGCCGGAAAGGGCATGTTGTGTATTGCATAGAAGGAGAGTTTACAAGCGAAATGGAAACAGGTGAAAAATTTATTCTTACAAAAGGTATGGCATATGTTGTTTCTGATAATGAAAGCTCTCACCGGTCCGTTACACAAGGCGGCGCAAAATTGTTAATCATTGACGGAGATTTTTTAAAATAAACAGGCTACAAAAGATCTTTTACATTATAATCTTCATCCAGTATTACCAAAGATGCCGAATATCCTTTTTCTATTTTGCCCAGGGAATTGTGCAGGTTCATAACCTGTGCCGGGTAAAGACTACACATGCGGAGCGCTTCGCCTGCTTCCACATTGCAATGCTTAATAAGATTTTTTACCGCTTTATTCATAGTTAGCGAAGAGCCACTGAGTATACCATCCGCTTCATATTTATCATTGGTAAAATGATGCTTGTAAATACCGGCATCTGTTTCGGTAACTGCATCCGTTATTACAAACAATCTTTCTTTCATTACCTGTTTGGCAATACGTATAGCTGCAAAATCCACATGGTGCCCATCGGGTATGATGCTTGATCTTACAGTACTATGATCGAATATAGCACCCACTAAACCTGGTGCACGATGTTGCAGCGGGCTCATCGCATTGTATAAATGCGTGGCAACGGGAATACCATTTGCAAAACCCAGCATTGCCTCATCGTATGTTGCGTTGCTATGACCTGCGGAAACAACGATGCCTTGTGCAAGTATATATTCAATGATTTCCTTATCACAAATTTCCGGCGCCAATGTTATTATTTTGATAACACCTTTACCATACTCCACCAATTCTTTTACGTTTTGTAATAATGGTTTATAAATAAATTGTTCCGGATGCGCACCTTTTTTGACCGGGTTAATCCACGGCCCTTCCACATGCAGTCCCAGCACGCCTTCACCACCCTGGCTCCAGTAGTCCCGAACTGCGTCTATACATTTTAGAAAAACCGATTGCGAATTAGTTGCTACAGTGGGCATATGATGCGCGGCTCCGCCGCTGCGGCAGTAGTTATTTAATTTTACCAATGCATCTGCCTCGGGGTATACTGCCAATAGTTTTTCAAAAGCTCCGTATATCTGCAGATCAATAAATGCAGGTGCAAGAATACAGCTCGGGTAATTTTTTCTTTCTATTGATTTATCGAGATCATCTATTGGTACAATAGATTCAATTTTCCCGGCATTTATAACAACAGCTTTGTTATTTAACCATTGATCGCCGGTAAATATTTTATCAGCAATGATTGCAAAAGAATTGCTCATGTAAAATAAGATGTGTACAAATGTAGTTAAAGATGTATTCAGGATTGATTCTTCACCGACTCATTTCTTTTTCTTTTTGCTTTTCTTGTCCTCCTTTAATCCGTCTATGCGGATGGTAATTTCTTTTGTGGAATTGAAAAGTGTTTTCCATACAAGATTGAAAAAAGATTTATGTCGTATCCTTGCGGTTGTAATATGTGCCGCTTTTCTTTCTTTTTCCCCGGCGTTATTTTCCTTGTAAACAACAAATTTGTTTACAATAAATGATACGAGGCCTTTCTTTTTCATTTTACCATCATCTTCATCTTTTTCGTTCAGCTCTACCTGAAGGTCATCATACAGCATGCGCAGGCTACCAGTACCAGATCGTTCGTTACCACGGATATAATAATGCATCTCATGCATGTTGAAAGACTTTACAGAAGTCTGCGCCAGGGGAACGGTTATTGGATTCAATTGCGCTGCATCCAGTTTTTCTATATCAGCACTCACTTCAAACCCACCGGCCTGTGCATCATTCAGGTGAAAAGTGAATACTGTATGCAAAGGGCTTTGTTTCATAACTGTGCCGCTTATATCAGCAACACAGTTTGGGTTTTGTAGAATATCACCTGGGTCATTTGTTATATTGGAAATTGTTCCTTTAAGATTTTGAAAAAACAATTTTCCTTCCATGTTCGACTTTTGATTTTTCTCCGTGTAAATAAGATCCGCGTTATTAACAACTACTCTTTTCACCCGTATGGCAAACGAAGAATTGTTCAGCAATTGATGCGGGTATTTTCCATACTTACTGGACATATCGGGCTTTACCGTTCGGTCTTTGTAAATATTGATTTGAGGATTGTCCAGGAGAACTGTGTCAATCAGCAATTGATTGTCATGAATAAATCCAGGAAGATAAAAGTTTACCAACTTTATTTTCGGAAAACTAAGATTGAAACGATCTTTATCAAGGCCCACCTGTTTGTAAAACGACTGAATATTGCCCACTGGCCTGAAATAAAAACTATCTATGTTTATTTCTCTTGATAAGGATGAATACTCAAGGTTTTTTACATCCATTGTATACAATGCGTCCGCGGTTTGCAGGCGTGTTTTTTTCAGTTGCAGAAAAATATTTTTTGTAAATAAAATACGTGATGTATCTGTAGCAGATACACTATCCACATTTGTATTATCCAATACCGCGGATAAGTGCTCAAGTTTGAATGTAAAGGCTTTGGCACTATCCGCATTTGAATAATTCAAATTAATATCATCCAGCATAATGCGGTCAATAGCGATGCCATCAATATCCGGCCGAAGTGTTTTCCACAATGGTTGTCCGTCCGTTTTTATTTCTTCATTCGATTTTACGAAATGGCGTGAAATTTTAAGATCTGTGTTTTTTGAAATGATGGATTGAATACTTATTTTTTTCTTCATTGCCAATGCGACTAGATTAATGCCATTAATAGAACCTTTGCCCAGGTCCATAGA
>JAEUVI010000152.1 GCA_016787105.1 Chitinophagaceae bacterium
ATGAATTTATCCAAACGTGACGACTTATTACCAGGTGGCCGTATTCACAACTTCAGGCATTTTATGGATTTCCCGGACCATGTATTCCGGGAATTAAAAAAGAAACGTAAATCCATCGATCACCCGATGCTCACCGATAAGAGAGTATCGGATGTAATAATGGAAAAAGACGTAATGCTTCATTTCCCTTACCATTATTTTAATCCCGTCATTGATTTGCTGGTAGAAGCTGCTATTGACCCTGATGTTATTTCAATAAAAATTACATGCTATCGGCTTGCAGAGCAATCAAAAATTATCAATGCATTAATCAATGCAGTGCGCAATGGCAAACAGGTAACGGTAATGCTGGAACTACGTGCAAGATTTGACGAAGAAGCTAACCTGGAATGGAAAGAGCGATTGGAAGATGAAGGGGTTAAAGTTTTAATTGGCTTGTCGAATATGAAAGTGCATGCTAAACTATGTATCATTAAAAAACGTGGAGAAAAAAGAACGACACAATATGGTTTTGTAAGTACCGGTAACCTCAATGAAAAAACAGCAAGGCTTTATGCCGACCATTGCCTGCTTACATCCAATCAGAAAATAATGGCCGATATAAACAGGATATTTACATATATCGAACACCCCAAGGATAATGAACACCTGCTCAAACAATGCAAAACGATTATCCCAAGCCCGGTTAGCATGCGCAAAGCGGTTGAAAAATTAATCAATCATGAAATAAGAAACGCGAAAAAGAAAAAGCCCGCAGCGATAACCTTAAAGATGAATTCTCTTTCAGATGAATTAATGATTGAGCAGTTATACGAAGCAGCAAAAGCAGGAGTAGAAATCAAGTTGATTATAAGAGGCATATTTTGTATGCTTTCGCAAAACCCAAAATTTAAAAAGAAGGTTGTTGCAGTAAGCATAATTGACGAATATCTCGAGCATGCACGTGTGTGGGTATTTCATAACGGAGGTAAACCAAAAGTTTATATATCTTCGGCCGACTGGATGTTGAGAAATATAGAACATCGTATTGAAGCGACTTGCCCGGTTACTGATGAATCGTTGAAACAAGAGTTAATTGATCTGCTGAATATACAACTCAGCGGCAATGTGAAGGCCCGGATTCTGGATAACGAACAAAGTAACCAGTACAAAAAAAGAGAAGGTGGAAAAAGAATACGTGCACAGGTCGAAACATACCAGTATTTGTATAAAAAAACTCTAACTCAAATTGAGACTGGCAGCAATTGACATCGGAAGTAACGCAGCAAGACTATTAATCTCTGATGTTATTCCCGGCCCACAGGATAAGCCCGAATTTGTAAAAGTTTCCCTCGTACGTGTACCCCTGCGCCTCGGTTTTGATGTATTTGACAAAGCTGAAATTTCTGCAGGCAAGGTGGAAAAAATCTTAAAGACAATCAAGTCTTATAAATACTTGCTGGATGTTTACGATGTCAAGCACCTCAAAGCCTGTGCTACATCGGCAATGCGGGATGCAAGAAACAGTGAAGAAATAATACAGAAGGTAAAAGCAGAAACAGGCATTGAAATAAAAGTGATAAGCGGACAGGAAGAAGCTTCTTTTATTTATGAAAACCATATCGCTGAGGATATGACCAATGCGGAATCATACCTGTACATAGATGTAGGCGGAGGTAGTACTGAACTCACTTTTTTCAGCGATGGCAGGTTGGTATTTAAAGAATCATTCAATATCGGTACAATACGTTTATTAAAAAACCAGGTAGCCGAAGCGCAATGGGATGACATGAAGGAATTCGTAAAATCGAAAACAAAGGGATATCATCATGTTACTGCAATCGGATCGGGTGGTAATATCAATAAAATATTTTCCCTCTCAAAACGAAAAGAAGGCAAACCCCTGCAGCTGGATCTGCTGCGGGATTATTTTAAAGAGTTCAGTAACCTGACTGTTGCGCAGCGTATATCACTGTATAAACTCCGTGAAGATCGTGCAGATGTTATTGTACCTGCATTGCTTATTTACATCAACGTCATGCGATGGGCAGACGCGGAAGAAATATATGTACCGAAAATCGGTCTTGCGGATGGACTAATCTACACTCTATATGAAGAAGTAAAAAAACTGAACTAATCTGATCCACATCCATATTCACGGAAATAATTATCTTTTCACCAGCTCTCTTTTCTATACTCTAAACAAATCGGTATGTCTGTTAATAAAGAAATAAAAAGAATAACGACCAATACATTGCTTAAAATGAAAGCCGGTGGTGAAAAGATAGCAATGATTACAGCGTATGACTATTCATTTGCACGCATATTTGATGCAGCTGGCATAGATGTTATACTTGTTGGCGACTCTGCATCCAATGTAATGGCAGGACATGAAACAACATTGCCCGTTACGCTCGACCAGATGATCTATCATGCTTCATCTGTGATACGTGGTGTCAACCGTTGCCTTGTTGTAGTTGATTTACCTTTTGGCTCCTATCAATCCAATTCAGATATCGCTTTGGCTTCGGCCATACGCATCATGAAAGAAACAGGCGCCCATTCTGTAAAGCTGGAAGGTGGTGAGGAAGTACTGGACTCAATCCGCAAAGTGGTTTCCGCTGGAATTCCTGTAATGGGGCATCTCGGCTTAACACCACAGTCAATTTATAAATTCGG
>JAEUVI010000157.1 GCA_016787105.1 Chitinophagaceae bacterium
ATATTTTTTATCACCAGCAGAGCACTGAGCGGATTCGCAGGTGGTGTTAGTAGTGAGTCAGGAGTCTATAGTGGAGAGTATAGAGCATGAAATTAAATTGCAGCTGGAAAAATTACCAAGAAAAGAGTTGGCAAAAAAAGCATTGGAGAACAGTAAGATTATATTGGTAAATAGCAAAGAAGAAGCAATTGATTTACTGAACGAATATGCGCCGGAGCATTTAATACTTTCATGTAAGGATGCAGATGCACTTGCCGGGAAGGTTGTAAATGCAGGTTCTGTTTTTATCGGTAATTATTCACCCGAGAGCGTTGGTGATTATGCAAGCGGTACGAATCATACATTGCCTACTAACGGATATGCGAAAGCATACAGCGGTGTAAGTGTAGATAGTTTTGTAAAAAAGATTACGTTTCAGAAGTTGACTGAAGAAGGGTTAAAAAATATTGGTAATAGTGTGATGGCGATGGCAGAGGCAGAAGGATTGGATGCGCATAGAAGGGCGGTAGAACTAAGGCTTAAGGAGAACTGAGATTTACTGGATTAAAAGAATTTTGAGGAAATCCGGATTAATCTGAAAAAGGAATCATCCCCTCCTTGTCGAAGATTCCGAAAGCATTCGGAAGAAGGGGCGAACTTAGGAAATGATGAACAATAAACGATTGGGGTGGGTTAGATTAATAAGGAACAGAACGTAAAAGTGTCCCGATGGCTATCGGGAGACATAATCCCCAAAGTACTATGGAGATTTAATAGATAACAGAAAGCTGGTAACATAAAATGAGTTTCGATTTAAACAGTCTCGTAAGAGAAAACATAAAAAAACTGGTTCCATACTCATCCGCTAGAGATGAGTTTAAGGGAGAAGCGAATGTATTCCTCGATGCAAATGAAAACAGTTTGGGTTCACCATTGATAAAATGGTATAACCGTTATCCCGATCCATTGCAGTTGAAGGTTAAAGAAAAACTGAGTGCCATTAAAGGGGTACCTGTTAATAATATTTTTCTGGGCAATGGCAGTGATGAATGTATTGATGTACTTATTCGTACTTTTTGTGAACCGGGTATAGATAATATCATTATCTGTCCGCCCACATACGGTATGTACCAGGTAAGCGCGGATATTAATAATGTGGCAGTAAAAAAAGCGAAATTAACCAGTGATTTTCAACTTGACCTTGAAGCGATAGAAGAAGCCATTGATGGGGATACAAAAATTATTTTTCTTTGCTCACCCAATAATCCGACAGCTAATTCATTGCAGCGCGCCGACGTAGAAGCTGTATTAAATAATTTTTTTGGTATTGTAGTCATTGATGAAGCATATATTAATTTTTCCCGGTATAAGACATTTTCTTCTTCATTGAGTGAATACCCGAACCTGGTGGTCATGCAGACATTTTCAAAAGCATGGGGGCTGGCTGCGTTGAGATTGGGTATTGCATTTGCTTCCCAGGAAATTATTCAGTTAATGAATAAGGTGAAGCCACCGTATAATATTAACCAGGCCACACAGGAGCTGGCACTAAAGGCAATGGACGGGATAGACCAGGTAAATGATATGATACGTGTAATTGTGGAAGAGAGGGAATTATTGAAAAATGAATTATCGCAGTTACCAGTTGTTGAAGAAATTTATCCTTCGGACGCAAATTTTTTCCTCGTAAAAGTGAAAGATGCGAAAGGAATGTATAATTTCCTTTTGTCAAAAGGAATTGTGGTGCGTGACAGGAGCAAGGTAGAGTTGTGTGAAGGTTGTTTACGCATTACAATCGGCACAAACGAAGAGAACCGCCAGTTGTTTCATGCAATGGCATCATTTAAATGAATAACAATAAAATAATGGATCAGCATTCAACAGGAAAAAGAGTTTTATTTATTGATCGTGATGGCACATTGATAAAAGAGGCGCCGCCTACTTACCAGATTGATGCATGGGAAAAACTGGAGTTTTACCCGGAAGCATTTCAGTATATGACAAGGATTGCTGCCGAGCTGGATTATGAGCTCGTGATGGTTACCAACCAGGATGGCCTTGGCACTGCTTCTTTTCCTGAAGAAACTTTCTGGCCGGTTCATAATCATATCATGAAGAGCTTTGAAAATGAAAATGTTTTTTTTAAAGCGGTATATATAGATAAAAGTTTTCCGGAAGAAAATTTGCCCAGCCGCAAGCCAGGTACCGGCATGCTTACATCCTATCTTAATAATTCTTCCTATGATATTCGTAATTCTTTTGTAATCGGGGATCGCATTACAGATGTGCAGTTGGCAAAAAACCTTGGCTGCAAAGCTATCTGGTTGAATAATGATGCAACACTTGGTGGTGCCGAGATAAAAGATAGCGTAAAAGATCTTGAAAAAGTAATTGCACTTGAGACACCTGACTGGAAGAAAATTTATGAATACCTTAAGTTAGGATTGCGTACTGTAGTGCATGATCGAAATACCAACGAAACAAAAATTCATGTTGAATTGAATATTGATGGGAATGGCAAGGCAGAAATTTCAACCGGGCTTGGTTTTTTTGATCATATGCTTGACCAGATAGCAAGGCATGGAAAAATTGATTTGAAAATAATAACACAAGGTGATCTTCATATTGATGAGCATCACACAATAGAAGATACGGGAATAGCATTGGGTGAAGCGTTTGCAAAAGCATTGGCAGACAAAAGAGGAATGGAGCGGTATGGTTTTGCATTGCCTATGGATGAAGCTGATGCAAAAGTGTTGATTGATTTTGGCGGCCGCAACTGGATTGTATGGAATGTGGAATTCAGAAGAGAAAAAATAGGAGAGATGCCAACTGAAATGTTTTTTCATTTTTTCAAATCGTTTTCAGACGCGGCGAAGTGTAACCTGAATATTGAATGTCATGGCGATAATGAGCATCATAAAATAGAAGCTATCTTTAAAGCATTTGCAAAAGCAATACGCATGGCTGTGAAGAGAGACCCGATAAGCAATTATCTTCCTTCAACGAAAGGGATTTTATAACGGTTAAGCACCACCTGTACTATGCAGGATTTGTATTATTATTACCGGACAGTTTTTGCTGCATTTCGCTGTTTTGCCTTCCTCTTTGAAAAACAAGAATGACATAAGTTTTGAACTATAAATTTATTTTGCCGTATGAATAAGATTACCGAACAACCTTCTCTTTACAATCATCTTGAAAAGATGAGCGTGGAAGAACTCACTGCAAATATTAACAAGGAAGACAAAAAAGTAGCTGTTGCGATTGAAAAAGCATTGCCGCAGTTGAATGAATTAATTAAGGCAATAGTTAATAAACTGAAGAATGGCGGCAGGATGTTTTATCTCGGTGCTGGCAGTGGTGGGCGATTGTCTGTACTGGATGCTATTGAGCTGCCTACAACATACGGAATTGAGAAAGGTATAGTGAATGTAATATTGGCCGGTGGTGTAACGCGTCTGCATGAAGCACCCGAAGAAATGGAGGATAATCCTGACAATGGATGGATTGCATTACAGGATGCGACTGTTTCAGCAAAAGATATTGTGGTAGGGATAACAGCGAGCGGAACTACTCCTTTTGTATTGGGGGCATTACAACAATGCAGAAAAAATAAAATCACTACCGGGTGCATTGTAAGTAACCCGGATTCACCAGTTGCTGCAATAACTGATTTTCCCGTTGAAGTAATTACCGGGCCGGAATTTATTACCGGTAGTACAAGAATGAAATGCGGTACTGCACAGAAAATGATTTTTGATATTATCAGTACTACAACAATGGTGCAGCTCGGCAGGGTAGAAGATAACAGGATGGTAAATGTGATGCTGATTAATGATAAGATAACTGATCGGGCAGTAAAAATGCTGATGGAGAAAGCCGCAATTGCTGACTATGATAAAGCGAAGACAATTTTATTAAAACATGGAAGTGTAAAAAAGGCAATGGATTACCTGGTAAAAAATGAATTGTAGTCTTTCAATTCTTCTATCTGGAGGGTAATTGATTTTTCCCATTCATCCTGCTTTGCTTTGTTCGAACCGCTTTCTGTATCGTAAACATATTTCTGCAACTCGTCTTCCATGAAATTATTTGATTTACTGTACAAAGCAAGAATATTGTCCTTTAACTCTTTTAAGGGAAAGTGAGACTCACTTATTTGTTTTTTTAACTTCAACGCATACAAGTACATTAACTGCGTTTTGTAATATTCATGTTTCAATAGTTGATCAGACTGTACCAGTTTGCCTGCCCATGATCGACTTCTTACAAACACCGGTTCAATGACTACCGAAATAGTCAATTTTTTATCGACAATCATATCGTTGATAGAAAGTTCAACTCGCAATGATGGACTAATTCCTTTATCGTTTATAGGTTTGCCATGGTAGTCGCTCCATGCAAGTGTATAGTTATTGCTGATATAAATGGTATCGGTATTGCTTTCTTCAAAAGATTTTATTTTTGCTATAACAAATACCCCTTTTTCCAGGCTCTCGAGGTATGGTTTGGCATTCTGTATCCTATTTTCAAGTTGACTGGTAATCCTCTTCAATGAGAAGCATATTATCATGTCGTATTGACGTTTGAAACCAACATATATTTGATTCTCCATTACTCCGCCAGCATCATCCAGAAAAATGAGTTCATTGTTTACGAGTGCATAGACATTGATATACAATTCGATTTTCGCGTTCAAATCTGCTTTGTTCAATTGCTTTTCGCTTATCTGTAATGTTTTTAATACCACAACTATTGGTATAAGAGAGGTGTCTGTTTTTGTAATTGACCGTAGGTATTTTAAGATTAACACATCTTTTTTTCCTGCTGTCGTTATAGTTTTCTTTTTATAATCTTTTGGCAAAATACCAAAGCCTACACTATCTGCGCCAGTTGAGTCGATAACAGAGTGAAAATAGAAAGAAGAAGGAGTGTAGCTTATTGTATCCGGCGTAAAATGTAATGGTGGTATCAGGTAACCCAGATCTTTTACGGGGGTAACTATTTTAGGACCCGGCGGTGGAGGTGGTTCGTTGGAAGGTCTTTTTTGAGGTGTTTGTTTTGCACCTTTTAAAGTGACTGTTTTCTGCTGGCCTTTGGCATAGCCAAAGCTATTAATCAGTACAAGCAGCAGCAACAGGCGGACGGTCATTTTGAATAAGATTTGAGGTTGGTAAAATATATTTTATTTACAGAACTATCAAGGTTTCACCAAGATTATTTACGGTATTATAAATTAAAAGCGGTCTTGTTTTAAAAGTCGGGTAGAGGTATTTAAAAATTTTCTCTACTTCTATCGAAATGGCCTATCTTAATTCCCCACAAACCCCCATGTATGAAATCATTACCACCAATTATTATTCTTTGCCTGTTATTTTTTATATCCTTGAGCGGCCATGCACAAACAGACAGTACCAAGGTTTTGCGGAAAGATAGTTTGCAGACAAAAAAGGATACTGTAAGTGCTTTAAAAGATAGTACAGATTACAAGGATAGCGTCCGCATAGATAAATTGATGCAAACGGCGGAAAGGCCAATTATAAAAAACAGTAAGTGGTCTGGTGCAATACCTGTTTCGGGTATTGATGAAAAGCCGGATCCGAAAATGAAATACAAGTTGCTTATTGAAATAACCTGGTGGGAAAAGGATTCAGCAAAACTCCGCGAAATAAGTAGTTCATTGGCGGAAGTGGGTAGAATCATTAACCTGCATGCAGCCGCTGGAATTGATAAGAAGAATATTGAAACGGTTATTGTTGCACACGCAGGCGTTCTTAATGCTTTTCTGACAAACGAAAAGTACCAAAAGAAATTTCATACAGATAACCCTAATCTTGATATCATAAAGCAACTCGAAAAAAATAATGTAAAAATAATCGCATGCGGACAGGCGATGCATTTTGCCAATATTCCAAAAGAAGATTTATTGCCTGTTGTAAAAGTAGCCATATCGGCGAAAGTGGCATTGTCAACTTATATATCAAAGGGGTACGTTCTGTACACTAACTAGTATCTCTTATTGTTTTGTGAGTAAGCTACTTTTTGTTACCATTTTTATGGCATAGCTAAGTATGTCTGTGTTTACCGGATTAGCAGTTCTGAAAAATGTCGAGTAGAATTGTTGTAGTATAAGTCCCGGTTATTATTGGGAGCGACGCAGCAGAAGTTGTATTGTAGTAAAGTTATTTGGACAGTAATTATTTAATTCAGACAGGTGTAACGCCGGATTTTTTAGAAAAATCCTATTTTTTGAAAGTGACGGATAAAAAAAATGTAATAAAATTGGTATTACGCCAAAAAGCGTACATATTTGCAGTGCAATGAAAAAATATACTATTAATCAACAATGGTGGTGGCATACAAACTCTTCTGGGGTGCTGTAAGTCATTACTATGTTATAATTATAATCATATTAAGCCCCCCGAATAATAACCGGGGGGCTTTTCTTTAACAGAAATGGGACTATGAAGAAAATAGTGTTAAAAACAGAGTGTAAGCGGTTGCTGGCGGATGTGTACACGCCGGTGGGTATCTACCTGCGGTTGCGCGACCGATTCCGCGATACGATACTGCTGGAAAGTACCGATAACCATGCCGCTGAAAACAGCTATTCGTTTATATGCATCAATGCAATTGCGGGTATGGAAATTACGTCTACAAAAAGCATCGAGTTTAAATACCCGGGCCAAAAACCGGAAAGAACAGAAATAAAAGATGTGGCGGCAGTACCCGGAATTATCTGGGATTTCATGAAACAGTTTGCTCCTGAAAAATCAACAACAAAAGAAGCTGCATATGCGCAGGGATTGTTTGGATACGCTACTTATGATGCTATACAATTTTTCGAAACAATTAAATTAAAATCTTCTGTTGCTTCGCAAAAGAATAGTAACGAAAATAATCCTGCCATACCACTCATGCGTTACCGCTTGTACCAGTATGTTATAGTGTTCAACCACTTCAAGGATGAATTATTTATTTGCGAGAATAGTACTGTGGGACTTGAAAGTGAATTGCAACTGGTGGAGTCACTGATACGCAGCAAGGATGTTCCTGTGTTTCCATTCAAAGCAAATGGCAAGGAAACATCCAATATGACAGATGAGGATTATAGAAGCATGGTGGAGAAAGGAATCAAAAGTTGTTTGCGTGGTGATGTATTCCAGATTGTATTAAGCCGCAAGTTCGAAAAATCATTTACAGGTGATGAGTTCAACGTATATCGTGCATTACGCAGTGTCAATCCTTCTCCCTATTTATTCTTTTATGATTATGGTGATTATAAGCTGATGGGTTCTTCTCCCGAATCACAAATATTAATTACAAAAGGAAAAGCAATTGTACATCCGATAGCAGGAACTTTTAAGCGTACCGGAGATGATGCGATTGATGAAAAAGAAACAGAACGACTGCTGCTGGATGCAAAAGAAAACGCGGAGCATGTAATGCTGGTTGATCTGGCACGTAATGATCTGAGCCGTGTATGTGATGACGTGAAAGTGGCACATTATCGCGAAGTGCAATACTATTCTCATGTCATTCACCTTGTGAGTGAAGTGACAGGTAAAGTGCGTGAAGGAAGCAATCCTTTTGAATTGCTGGCTAAAACATTTCCTGCTGGTACTTTGAGCGGTGCACCAAAATTCAAAGCAATGGAATTAATAGACAGTTTCGAGCCGACTTCCAGAAGTTACTATGGCGGCGCTCTCGGATTTATGGGTTTTGATGGCACCTGCATTCATGCTATTATGATCCGCACATTTATGAGTAAGAACAATACCTTGATTTACCAGGCGGGTGCTGGTATTGTTGCTGCAAGTAAACC
>JAEUVI010000204.1 GCA_016787105.1 Chitinophagaceae bacterium
CCCCTGTTACTTTCTATTGCATATACTACCGCTTCATCAGCCGGATCGGAATTTCCTTCAAAACGGTAGACTTCTGTTATTTCAAAATCTTCCGGATTGAATTTATCCTCGCTACATACGATGCAATTTTCGGAAAGATTGAAATCAAGCGAAAAACCTCTTTTCTTCAATGAGTTGATTGCTTGAGAAACCGTATCATAGTTATACATAAAACTCTTTTTAGAAGTATAAAATTATTTCATTTTCAGTAAACCAGTTGATGCGTTTGTTTAATCACACCCATTACAAACACGCTTTGTACATTACCTACATTATCTATCTGGCTGAGCTTGTTTACATGAAAATTATAATAATCATCCATATTTTCTGCTACCACTTTCAGCATAAAGTCAAACTCGCCGGAAATAGTAAGGCATTCGAGTACTTCATTCATTTCCATTATACTTTTAATAAACCTCGCCCCTGCATTTTTGCTATGTTGCATGATAGACACATAGCAGATAACCATCAGCCCCTTTCCTATTTTAGCTGCATCTAAAAGAGTAGCATATTGCTTTATAACTCCGGAGTTTTCCATCCGGCGTATCCGTTCATGAACCGGCGTGGTACTCAGGTGCACTTTTTCTGATATTTCCTTAACAGTAGCCCTTGAATTCTGCTGCAATATTTTCAATATTGCCATATCCGTTTTGTCCAGCACAGGCATTTCCTCTTTTGAAACCGCTTTTGCCATAGGTAAACGTTATTTTATCCTGTAAAATAGAATTAAATATGAACTTTATCCTGAATTATTCACATAACAAAGAATATTATCCTTTCATCAGTACCTTTGCCCGTCATTATTTCAAGCATTAATTTCTAAAAATAAAAACATGTCGACAGTTACCAAATCCATTGATTTCACGCTGCCCTATAAAGTTGCAGATATCAGCCTTGCTGAATGGGGACGTAAAGAAATAAAATTAGCCGAAGCAGAAATGCCAGGTCTTATGTCAATCCGTAAAGAATACGGGCCTTCTCAGCCATTGAAAGGCGCAAGAGTAGCCGGATGTCTTCACATGACTATCCAGACTGCCGTACTGATTGAAACCCTAACCGCGTTGGGAGCTGAAGTAAAATGGAGTTCCTGCAATATATTTTCTACACAGGATCACGCTGCTGCCGCTATTGCTGCTGCTGGTATTGGTGTATTTGCATGGAAAGGGCAAACACAGGAAGAAGCTGATTGGTGTATTGAGCAAACATTATTCTTCGGTGGTAAAGACAAACCATTAAACATGATTCTTGATGATGGTGGCGACCTTACCAACATGGTATTGGACACTTATCCTGAATTGATACAGTATGTAAAAGGTATTTCTGAAGAAACAACTACCGGCGTTCACCGCTTGTATGAGCGTGTTGCAAAAGGTACTTTGCCAATGCCTGCTATTAATGTGAACGACTCTGTTACCAAATCCAAGTTTGATAACAAATACGGCTGTAAAGAATCATTGGTTGACTCTATCCGCCGTGCTACAGATGTAATGCTTGCTGGTAAAGTAGCAGTAGTAGGTGGATATGGTGATGTGGGTAAAGGCTCTGCAGCTTCATTGGCTGGTGCAGGTTGCCGTGTTATTGTTACAGAAATAGATCCTATCTGCGCATTGCAGGCAGCGATGGATGGCTTTGAAGTAAAGAAAATGATTGATGCAGTAAAAGAAGCAGACATTGTTGTTACAGCTTCCGGTTGCCGTGATTTGATCCGTGGCGAACATTTCAAACTGATGAAAGACAAAGTAATCGTTTGTAATATCGGCCACTTCGATATTGAAATTGATATTGCATGGCTGAATAAAAATTATGGTAATACAAAAGATACCATTAAACCACAGGTTGACATTTACAATGTAGATGGCCATGATGTAATCATCCTAGCAGAAGGCCGCCTGGTAAACCTTGGTTGTGCTACCGGTCACCCATCATTTGTAATGAGTAACTCGTTCAGCAACCAGACACTCGCACAGATAGAGCTTTGGAACAATCATAAGAACTACGAAAACAAAGTGTATGTATTGCCAAAGCACCTGGATGAAAAAGTTGCCCGCCTTCACCTTGCAAAAATCGGTGTGCAGTTAGATGAATTGACAGATGCGCAGGCTGCTTACCTCGGTATCAGCAAAGAAGGTCCGTTCAAAGCTGAACACTACAGGTATTAATATTCTGTTGGAAAATAAATTGAAACCCGCTTCAAATGAGGCGGGTTTTTTATTACGGTAAAGAATTTTTTTGTTACCGGCTTTAGCATTTCATGGCATCACCTGTTGCCACGCTCGGTTCAGGGTTCCGTTTTCATGGTAACTAATTTTTGGTTGATCGCGTCTTTCAAAAATTACATAGAAATAGCCATCCCATTCAAAATACCGCCGATGTCCATCCATATACATAAGATCCAACAAACCGATAAAAGTTTCATAAGTCGTAGTAGCATGCAACTTTATCCTAATAATTTGAGATGTATCCAGCGTATATCTGAGCTTTAATGTCTCATACCTGAATATCTCCAATATTTTACTATCCTCATTTTCTTCACCGGTCAACTCGAATGAAACAACTTTTCTTTTATCGAACTGCTTCAAAATATTTGGTGGATAAAACTGGCTTTCTGGCTCCAGGCTTCCAGCATAGTAATCAAGCAGCCCCGAACATTTAGGATGTAAAATATTGGGCTTTACCCAAAGCTGAATAAAAGAGAATGTAATTCCAAGACAAATCATTCTTACAACTGCGGAGGAATGTTGATATCTTCTGGTCATCAATCATGAGATGTATTAGCCGCAATTATTCATACGCTTTATCTGACTATTTCACTTTCGCATCAGTAAAAACCTCCTCCAAATCACTTTTACAAGACCTTCGTAAAAATCCTATTCTTCACTTTCCATTGACTTTCAACCAAAAAAATAAAAACCAACCAAATGACAATATCGTATTTGCCAGAACACTTTGATTTACTAAAACTATTGAATATTTTGGCGCACCGTAAATAATCAACCCTATGAATCATTTAAATCCGTTGAACATTATCAACGCCTTTAAGCGATTGGAAAAACGTCACCTTGTAGATGGTGCACTTATCCTCGCGATTTCAGTTATTATCGTTGTGTACAAAATGGTAGGTATCATGATGAAAATGTCCTGAGCCAGCTTGTAATCTTATTTAAAAGGCCTGTATGAAAATGCAGGCTTTTTTATTTACCTGTTCACCTTCTCCTACTTATCCCTCATTTTAAGGTTGCAGTGCAATTCTCTTACTTTATATCGCAGCATCCATGCTGCTTATCTTATAATATAGTGTAGCCAAAGTATCCAATATTATATGAAAGATAAATCCTAAAAATAAGCCCTACATTCGAAGCAGAAAAATCATAACCTAAGATTGGATATATGTCATACTGCAACGCAATCAAAAACATGCAGCCGGAAGAACGGAAGTCATTACATAAAAACTATCATGACAATCATTACGGCTTCCCGATACATGATGACGATGAATTATTTGGCCGCCTGATAATGGAAATCAACCAGGCCGGCCTTAGCTGGGAAACAATCCTGAAAAAAGAAAAAACATTCCGTAAAGCTTACAGCAATTTTAAAATAAAAAAAATAGCCGCTTATACTGAAGCAGACAGGAAGCGACTAATGAATGATGCGGGTATCATACGCAACCGTTTAAAGATTAACGCAGCGATAGAAAACGCAAAAGCCATCCTGCAGCTGCAAAAAGAATTTGGTTCATTTGAAAAATGGCTGGAACAGCATCACCCGAAAACAAAAGAAGAATGGGTAAAACTGTTTAAAAAAACATTCCGGTTTACCGGTGGTGAAATAGTAAATGAATTTTTGATGAGTATCGGCTACCTGGAAGGGGCACATGCTCCCGGATGTATTATTTATAAAAAGGTGCTTAAACAAAAACCGTTGTGGCTAAGGAAATAGCCTCGTGGCCTAATCTTAACAATACGTTTTTTCTTCAATTAAATTTCCTCAATAGAAATACTACGATAAAAGTCCCTCTCCTTAACAATCTTTTATCCGTTCCCGCTTTTATATACAGCGTTAATTTTAGAACTTGTTCTAAGAACAGAAGTAAGTGAGATTTGATTTATGATGTAAGTAACAAACCTGAAACTACCTTTATGAAACTAACTCTACTAAAAAAAGCATGGGTTCTTTTAATTCTCTCAGCATGCTCCTTATCTAAAAACAACCAGCAGGTTGACACAGATTTCACAACAACTGATTCATCAGCAGAACCGCTGATTGCCGCAGATCAAAAACCACAATCATTAATGGATCTTCCACAAACACAAACAGGTGGATTTATATTAGCTCCTGGCTTCTACGAAGCGTCTTTTAAAACATATTGCCTGCAGCCAGGTACACCAGACCCCGCAGCCGGGGATGCGTACCTGCCGGCACCCTTAAACGGTTACCGCAAAGAAATAGTTGAAACTGTTTTATACAATTCAAGAGTATACAAAGACATCAGTCAGAAAAATATTCAGTTACTCTTATGGTCT
>JAEUVI010000252.1 GCA_016787105.1 Chitinophagaceae bacterium
AGCGGAAAATCTTACAGTACCAAATATTCACCTGCAACGTGGCGCTACTGTAGTGGCTTACAGTGGTGGTAAGTCTTTGTGCGGGCCGCAATGTGCCGGCTTATTGATTGGTGATAAAAGTATTTTACAATCCGCATGGCAGGCAAGTTCGCCACACCATGGGCCGGGCCGCGATAATAAGGTAGGCCGCGAAGAAATGATCGGTTTGCTGGCTGCAGTGGAAGCATGGGTTACAATGGATCACGATGCAGTATGGAAAAAATGGCTTTCCTGGCTGGATACCATTTCAAAAAAGCTGACAAAACTGGATGGAGTAACAACGAAAGTGCATGAACCAACAGAACTATCTAATCATAGTCCTGTGTTGATTGTAAGCTGGGATCCGGCAAAGTATAATATGACAGGTGATGAACTGGCAGAAGAACTTGGCCGCAATGCTCCGCGTGTTGCAATTGGCAGTGGCGGGTCAACAAAAAAGGAACCAGGATCTGTTACCAGTATTAATATTACTACCGGCCAGATGCAACCGGGGGAAGAGGTGATTGTCGCTAACAGGATCTTCAATGTGCTTTCGCAAACAAGGCCGGTAAAAGATACAACAGTAAAAGCACCGGCTGTAAACATTTCTGGTCGCTGGGATGTAACCATGCAATTTTTCAGCAGCACGAGTAAACATAGCTTTTATCTTGAACAGGATGGCAACTGGATAAAAGGTACACACCAGGGCGATTTTTCTGTGCAGGATCTTACTGGCTCTATTGAAGGCGATCAAATCAAATTCAAGAGTGTAGTACGCAAGCCTGGTAATTTTATAGTGTATCTTTTTTCAGGAACGGCAGCCGCTGATTCGATGAAAGGATCAATTTACCTTGGAGAATACAGGACTGCAACTTTTACGGCTATCCGAAATAAGGGCAAAGAAACACATGAGCAGATTAATATCCCGAGCGGACCGCCATTGGCTACATAATAAATGACCTTCTTATAGAAAAATATGTGTGTTTTCAAATTCTCTGTTATCTTATGCGGATATATTTTGTCCGCAACAGTAGGTATTTCACAATCCACGGGACATCGCTATTTGCTCGTTAGCGGTTATACAAAGGCATTGCCGGACAAAGGAATTGCAGTGTATGATTTTAATACGCAAACAGGCGAGTTGAAATTTCATTCCGTTACCGGGGGAATTGAAAACCCTTCTTATCTCGCAGTGAGCAGGAATGGAAAATATGTGTATGCTGTTAGTGAAAAAAACAAAGGTACAGTCGTTGCTTACCGGTTTGATCGCTTGTCTGGTAAACTTGATAGTATTAACCAATCATCTGCTGGTGGGAGAGGGCCTTGTTATATTTCAACAGATGATGCAGCGACGCATGTGTTTATTGCTAATTACAGTGATGGCAGCCTTAGTGCGATAAAATTGAATACAAACGGATCGCTGGATACAGCAGCTATTCAAACTATACAACATGCTGGTAGCAGTATCAATAAAGACAATCAGTCTGGTCCGCATGTTCATTCAATGGTGCCTTCGCCGGATAACCGTTACGTTTTGTGTGCGGATCTCGGTATTGATCGTGTTTACACTTATAGTTTTGATGCCAAATCAGGTTCACCATTGAGTGAAGCCGCACCTGCATATATAGATGTGAAACCGGGAAGCGGGCCACGACATATCTGTTTTCATCCAAACGGGAAATATGTATATGTTGTAAACGAGTTGAACGGAACTGTGGATGCGTTTAGTTATAATGATGGCAAACTGCAGTATAAACAAACCATCACGATGTTGCCGGAAGGGTTTAATGGAATTATTGAAGCTGCCGATATCCATATTTCTCCCGATGGTAAATTCCTGTATGCATCAAACCGCGAGGAGCGTAATGAAATTATCATTTATTCAATTGGAAAAGATGGAACACTCCGGTTCGCAGGCCGCCAATCAGTAATGGGCGCAGCGCCACGTAACTTTGTGATTGATCCTTCCGGGAAATTTGTGCTTGTTGCCAATCAGAATAGTAATGAAGTAATTGTATGTCGCAGGAACAACAAAACAGGCTTATTAAAATATAGTGGTAAAAAAATAAGTACAGCGTCTCCTTCCTGTTTAAAATTTATTACAGTTCACTGATATTAATTGTTCGATACAGTTAACAAGGTATTTTTTATCCTTTATTGTTTTTGTATTCTTAGTCTTCTGGCATGATATTGATAATATCTGCAAGTATAGAAACCAGGAGAATTATGGATAAAACAAATCAAACAACAATCAACAGTGCCGGGAAATTTTATCATGGTACCAAAGCAAGCCTGCAGCAAGGAGACTTGATCGAAGCTGGTTTTAATTCAAACTATGGGCAAAGGAATAAGGCAAAATATGTGTACCTCACTGCCACCCTGGAAGCCGCAACATGGGGCGCTGAGCTTGCAATGGGTGAAGGGCCCGGTAGAATTTATATAGTTGAACCAACAGG
>JAEUVI010000308.1 GCA_016787105.1 Chitinophagaceae bacterium
TCTGTTGCCAAATTATGTAGAATTTGATGTACAATTTATCAACCTGCAAATAGGCTTGGGATTGTCTGCTGTTATTGGCCATATCTTCCCGATATGGGCTGAGTTTCGCGGGGGAAAAGGTATTGCTACACTATTTGGAATGGTGCTCGGTATACAACCAATAGTAGCGGTTTGCTGTGTAGGTGTGTTTCTGCTTGTATTATACCTAACGCGTTTTGTATCGCTTAGCTCTATATTGGCAAGTATCGCCTTTCCTGTTTTTATACTTGTTATCTTCAACGAACCCGAACATTTATACCGGATTTTTGCAATTGCAGTTGCACTAATGGTATTGCTTACACACCAAAAGAATATTGGCAGGTTATTGAAGGGAAATGAAAACAAGGTTCCCATCCTTAAGCACAGAGATCGCAGAAAGCAGCGCCGCAAAGCTGCAACTCAGGCGGAAGATTAGGTAATTATCTTTTATTTTGCAACGAAATATTGCCATGCCCGGTCTTTGGGTTGGTACAATCATTGATTATAATTGAAAAAAATAAAGCAATGCTTAAAAATATTATCTGTGTTTTTCTGCTGGGGCTGATTATTGTTTCCTGTACACGGAATGCATTAACAGGAAAAAATCAGTTTACCCTTTTGCCTGAAGCCGAAGTACAATCTATGGCTTTGCAGGAATATCAAAGCTTTTTGTCACAAAATAAAGTGGTAAGTACATCTGTAAATAAAGATGCGGAAATGGTGCGTCGTGTAGGACAGCGCCTTAGCGCGGTTGTTGAAAAATATTATGCTGATAAAGGGATGTCCGCAGCCCTTGAAGGATACAAATGGGAATATAATCTTGTTGATAGTAAAGATGTGAACGCATGGTGTATGCCAGGTGGAAAAATTGTCGTTTACACGGGCTTACTGCCAATTACACAAAACGAAGCAGCGCTGGCGGTTGTTCTCGGTCATGAAGTTTCTCATGCGCTGTTGCAACATGGCAACCAGCGGATGAGTCAGGGGCTAGTTCAGCAGTTGGGTGGCGTTGCCTTATCGGTAGCTCTTGCTAATAAGCCTGCCGCTACCCAGGAGTTGTTTCAAACAGCTTATGGTGTTGGAAGCCAGGTTGGAGTAATGCTGCCTTTTTCCCGTAAGGATGAGCTTGACGCAGACAGGTGGGGTATCGATTGGGCGGCTATGGCAGGGTATAACCCACAGGAAGCCATTCCATTATGGCAAAGAATGGCGGCAGCATCGGCTGGCCAGAAACCACCTGAGTTTCTTAGTACCCATCCTGACGATGGCCGTAGGATAGAGCAACTACAGGCCCATATGCCGGAAGCATTAAAATATTATAAGCCTGTGAGTAAATAATATTGATTTTGATTATCTAATCCCGTTCAAATACAGTCTGGACGGGATTTTTATTTGATTTTTAGTGTGATGTACGGTATATTTTCACTACTTTTGCAGCTCTCAATTATGTGGATGGGACGTCGGCTCAGACCGGGGCGGTGTTGAAAACTCTTAAAATTTTTTTAGAGGTATGTCGCAAACGCTTTTTGAAAAACTTCAGCTCGCAGACGAAAAAAATCTTCTAATTCAAGGTTTACCATCGTCAATCGAAAAACAGTTTACCAAGTTATCTTTCTCAAAAAATGTGACTCCTTTGCTTAAAAGCCGCAAAATCGACTTTGCATTGGTATTCGCAGTAAATGAGAATCAATTAAATGGTATTCTGAAGGATGTGATGCCAGCCCTCAAGGATGCTTCAAAATTCTGGGTGGCTTATCCTAAAATTGCCTCAAAAATCGCAACAGACCTTAACCGGGAAAGCAGTTGGAACCAGCTTACTTGTGCTGGCTACGAAGGTGCTTGCCAGGTAGAGCTCGATCATGTATGGAGCGCCATGCGTTTTGACAAATGTTGCGAGGAAGCTGGCAGAACCATCTCCGTGACAAGAAATCACAGAACTGAACCTGCAATGGCTTAAAAAAACCACAGGTTTTTTTTAGTTAAGAGCTTTGGTATAACCTTCAGGATTATGCCAGATAAATACTTATGTCTTTTTTGAATGTAGAAATAAAAGCAAGGCATAGGGACATTGACCGTGTCCGTAGCTACCTGGTGCAGCATAATGCCAATTTTCGGGGGACAGACTTACAGGTAGATACTTACTTTAATGTTGCTAATGGCCGTTTGAAACTACGTGAAGGCAATATTGAAAACAATCTCATTTATTACAAACGCGATAACCAGGCCGGACCTAAAAGTTCACATTTTCATCTTATGAAAGTGTCCGATGCTGCAGGCCTTAAAGAAATCCTTTCACAATCAAACGGTATCAAAATTATTGTTGAGAAAAAACGTGAAATCTATTTTATAGATAATGTGAAATTTCACATTGATGAGGTGCCTGGTCTTGGTAATTTTATTGAAATAGAAGCCAGCAACAAAGGATACGATTTAACACAAGAAGAATTACAGGCACAATGTAACTTTTATATAAAAGAATTGCAGGTGGAAGATGTTCTCCTGCTTTCTGAATCTTACAGCGATTTATTGATGCGTCTTTAATACTTTTCTGAAATGATATTTACAAGAACAGAATTTTTGCTGTAAATCATTTTATAATTACCGTCCCTGCTTTTTGTACTATTTCTCTTTCCAGGCTTTTCAGGTGTTCGTGCGTTTTGTGAAGTGTTTCAAACTCAGCGGGGGTGTGCGGCTTTTCCATGTCAACCTGATTTTCTAGTAGCATACGTTTTATTTTGCGGAGTTTAAAATAATTAACCGCCGATTCTATCTCCTCATGCGTTTTGTCTTCACCAATCTTCAGGTAATTCAATAACGATTTATCTTGCTCTATCGTTATCGTACGCATAAAATCTTCGTAACTTTTTTCGAATAACTTTTTCTGATAACCCGTGGATTGATTAAATTCTTTTTTCCAATGTTCACTTTCTTCGTAGGGGAAATTAAGCAATGAGACCGCCAATGTACTTAATGATGTATCCGGGTGATAAATAAAAAAACTCTTTTCTGTTTTGGCACTATCGTGTTCGTAAAAGGCTTTTTTATAAACTGTAATCAGCTTTATTATTTCAGGATTATCGAAAAGACTTTCATCTATTATTTCGTTAAAAATATAATCAGCTATTGGCTGGCCTTCGTTGCCTGGTTTATTTCCATGTTCCAGTAGTACCCGGGCAAATTCCCGTTCTTGTAGTTCATCTTTGAATAACAAATTGAAAGTGGCATCGTCGTAGTTTGTTGCTTCTGCTTTCGATGAGTTTTCTTCAATCTGTTTTGCTTCGATAGCCGGTAATGCCCTTTCCTGCGTGGCTATTTTGTCACGTATAAATTTATTTACTAACGCATGCAGGCCGGCTTCATCAATCTTCAATATTTCTGAACACTGACGGATATAATCCTGCTGCTTTGTAAAATCCTCTGCCTTATTGATTTTTGAAATGGTTTCAGCAACCTGGTTTACAACATCCGCTTTCTTTACCGAATCACCAGCTGCATCACGCAGGGCAACCTCTAATTGAAATAGAACAAAATCTTTTTTATTTTTTTGAATAAATTCCCTGAAATTATTTGCGCCGACTTTATTTACATAACTATCCGGGTCTTCTTTGTCAGGTATCAATACAAGTTTTACATTCAACCCTTCTTCCAGTGCCATATCCAATCCGCGGAGTGCGGCTTTGATACCGGCGGCATCGCCATCATATACGATAGTGAGGTTGTTACTGTATTTGCGTATCAATCGTAATTGATCCTGTGTCAGTGAAGTACCACCACTTGCTACTACGTTTTCAATGCCTGCCTGGTGTAGTGATACGACATCTGTGTATCCTTCAACCAATAAGCATTCATCTGCTTTATCAATGGCTTGTCTTGCAAACCATGAGCCGTAAAGAATTTTACTTTTTACATAAATCTCATTTTCCGGAGTATTGATATACTTCGGAGCTTTATCGTTTGTTTTTAAAATTCTCGCACCGAAGCCTAATACTTTACCACTGTGATTGTGTACAGGAAATATAACGCGGCCACGATAGTTGTCCATCAACTGATCGTTACGGTTTGTTACCAGCCCGGTTTTAATTAATAAATCTTTGTTGAATTGCTTCGCCAGTGCTTCACGGGTAAATGCATCCCGTTGCTCAGGCGAATAGCCGATTTGAAACTTTCGTATAATTTCTTCACGAAAGCCTCTTTCTTTCAGATAACTTAAACCGATATCCTGTCCTTCTTCGGTATCAAATAATGTGTTTGAAAAAAACTGTTGAGCAAAGCTGTTGATAATATAAAGACTGTCGGCAGTTTGCTGTTGTTCACGTTGTTCATTTGTAGCGAATGTTTCCTCTATCTCAATTCCATATTTATTCGCCAGCCATTTCAATGCATCTACATAGCTATACTTTTCATGCTCCATGATGAAGCTGATGGTATTGCCACTTTTGCCACAGCCAAAGCATTTGTAAATTTCTTTGGCAGGAGAGACAGTGAATGAAGGTGATTTTTCATTGTGAAAAGGACAGAGGCCAAGATAGTTGGCACCCCGTCTTTTTAACTTTACAAAACCTCCTACCACATCGAGAATATCGATGCGGCTCAATATCTGTTGTATGGTATTTGGGGAAATCATCTGCCGGGCGACAAATATAACTCCTATGAACGGAAAATTGAACGGGATGAATTGCTAAATGCGAGTGTACTGATGATAGAATATATCATGAAAAGATCATGATTTTCAAAATATTTCCGATAACAAGCAACGATTTATTGCTTGAGTGAATCAGCTTGCGGCAGCCTGTCTGCTTTAAAATACCACATAAGTATGAAAAGATTTTTCCGATACCTGGTTATTCTCGCCTTTGGATTCAGTTCCTGCGATCCAACTGTTGACGTGAACCCTCCACAAGAAGTAACCGGATTTGTGCCGGTTTACAGTCAGGATCCTGCCAACCGGCATATTAGCTGATATTTTATGCGCCCTTTACAATGGGCGTAGGCAACAAAGACAGAAGTGTTGTTAATGGATATAAGCTAAGAGGAGCGTTGAAATATTATCTGCGGGACTATGAATATGCCCGTAAGCCAAAGCTTTTTTTCGCATTTGAGTGGCACTATAAAAATGTAACCGAAAAAAAATGGGGCAATTTTGGAATGAATGGTGTGAATGGACAATATTCTTTTTTTCAACGGGCAAGGTATGATCAAATAAGAGTAGAAAACGGAGGTATTGTTAAAACAGGTTTTATAACAAGATTGTGGAGTCCCCGGTGGGCGATGGAAGTATTTGCTGAAATCGGGGTGAAGCTTACCAGGCGCAGACAATCGAACATACCGGCTGGAGGTGAATTTTTAAATGATCCTAACCACGATAATATATTCATATCCGAAACTGGCAATTTGCCAATTATGCCTGTCGGGGCAAAATTTTTATTCAGGATTTATTAGTGATGAATCTGCGATCTATCGAGGAAAGGATCTAT